>JBDLJU010000092.1:0-10972 GCA_039714215.1 Chloroflexota bacterium
CCATCATTTTTTGGTAGGGAGAGTTTCCATCTACCACCTACCTAGAACCTTGGATTTGCCCTGACCTTCTCCCGATATTTACACCAGCTGCATTTCTCCGCCGCTTCTGGCGGCTCTGGTTTCTCAAGCACGGTCAGCACCTTATCTAAAAATTCGAAAAATATCTCCGGTTTATACACCACCGGCATCCAGGTGAGGGTGTGCTCAAAATTGACCCGGCCATCGGGGCCGTCGGTCATTAATGCCGGGGTGACGATCAGCAGTCCCAGCAGCGAGATTGGGGCAATCTGCAGTTTACCCGGCGCGGGGTGCTCCAGGGCGTGGGCGTAGGCGTGCAGCTGGCGTCCGTAGAATTCCACAAGGTGGGGCTTGGGCTGGGAGGTCTTAAAGTCGATCACCCCGAAGGAGCTGTCCTCAAACTCGACGACCGAGTCGAACTTGCCGCGGATGTAGACGGTATCCTCATGCCCCTGCACGCTGATCGGGGCGGACTCGACCCATTTTTCCCCGAGCAGCACTTTCCCCGGCGGCATGCTGGCGTCCATTTCCTGGGTAGATTTGTTCTCGTAGTAATCCTTCATCAGCAGGTCGATCCGTCCAAATACGCTGGGGAAGGGGGAGTAGGGGCGTCCGAACTTGTGTACCACTTTGAGGTAAAAGCAGCGCGGGCACTCGTCCCATAAAAAGGTCAGGTCAGATGGGGATAATTTCCAGGAGATGGGTGTCATGTGATTTCCTCTCATGATTCTTTACAAGCTTGCCAGGTTTTAATAACCTGTCAGGTTTAATTGGATTGAACGAAGTTCGATTTAATAATATCGAGCAGCTTGCTGCTCGATATTATTTTGGTTCTCAGGTCTTGGGCAGATTCCAATGGCTGAGCTTCTGCCGGTCGTTTTTCGATAGTTTGCTGACCACCAGGTCATACGAATGATCGATTAGCTCGTAGACCAACTTTTCCGGCAGGCTGCTGTCGAAGGTCAGGGTGTTCCAGTGCTTTTTGTTCATGTGATAGCCGGGGTTGATTGCCTTGTGCTGCTCGCGCAGGGCCAGCGCGTCATCGGGGTCGCATTTCAGGTTGAGCCCCAGCGGCTCGCTGTCCTCTGAGATTAAGGCAAACATCTTGTTGATCACTTTAAACACCAGAGTACCCTCCCCAAAGGGGTAACCGGAGGTCACCCCTGGTTTGCTCAGGCAGTATGCTGTGATCGCCTGGTCATCGATTTGATATGAATCCATACTATTGGTCTATTTCCAATCATTTATCATGATGATAGCATTCTGGTGTTGATCTGGTCTATTTTATCAGCAGCCATTACTATTAAGTATATCTGATCCTATTGTAAAGATATTGATGAGGAAATTACTTATGAAGAGAAACTGGAAAATTCTAACCTTTACCGCAGTGCTGTTTTTTGTGGCAGCTGCCTGCACCGTAGACCTGGCTGAATGGAAATTCTGGGAATCAGAGGAGCCTGCCCCCTCGCTGGCAACTTTTACACCAATCCCAACACAACCGTCTACCAGCCCAGATGTTGCCCAGCCGACCGCAGTTCCCCCAACAGCAGTCCCGGTAACCCCTCAGCAGCCAAGCGGACCCAACACCACTGCAGTGGGCGCTGACTGCTTACCGGGCGTGTGGCAGATCAACCATCCCAGCGTGGTTAAGTACATTAATGATACGATGTTTGGTGTGCAGCAGTATGGCTTTACTCCCCAATCTTCGGAAGGTAAGCTGGAGCTGCAAATCGTCCCGGGGAATATTTTCCTCAAGGCTGAAGAATTTACTGTGGCTGTGGGGGTTAACGTTGGTGATATGGCCAATATCAGCGCTTTCAGTGCGGCGATCGATTCGGATGCCTCCGCCAATTACACCGCTACTGATTCCCAGGTTGCGTTGACCGATATTCTGTATACCGCTGAAGGGTCAATCACCTCGCTCACTGCAACATTTACCATTGATTTCTACAACCTGCTTAATCTGGCGCAGTCGATGGGCTTTGCGAAAGATCTCCCCAATCCGGTAACTTCTCAGAACATGGAGTATACATGCAGCGGAGATCAGCTCACCATTGTGGTTAATCCTTTTGCATTTGTGACCTTTGATCGAGTTGTAGAATAACCACAACCTATTTAAACTAAAAAAAATCGAGCAGCTTGCTGCTCGATTTTTTTTATCTGAGTTTAGTTTTTATCAGTGATTCTTATTTGGGATCTGGCTGAGAGCATACTCTGCCAGGGCGGTGATCGTCAGGCTGGGATTGATCCCCGGATTGGCCGGCATGATCGACCCGTCGATTACGTACATGCCCGGGTAGTTGAACACCTGGAAATCAATCCCGACAACGCCTTCTTCTGCTGAGAGTCCGATCGGGCAGCCCCCCATGATATGCGCGGTGGTGGGCATCCCCAAGAGGCTCTCAGCGACCGAACCGACCGGCGCTCCGTTCATTTCTTCAGCCAGCATATTGGTCGCCTGGTGGGCAATCTCGATTTTTGTAGGGATTGTGTTTTGCTGGTCCTTGTTGATCACTAAGCCGCGTTTGAATAAGGTCCAGATGCTGCGTCCGTGGTCAATTTTAGTCAAGTTGTCTTCCGTCTGCATTACCAACAAAATCGTGGTGCGCTCCGCCCATTTTGGTTTGAACAACGAACTATACAGGTTTCTGGGTTTGGAGAGCAGCGTCCAAAGCAGCTGTGCGAAACGTTTCAGCGTGGATTGGTCAGAGTCGATCAGCGGCCAGGCGAGCAGGCGGATAAACCCCGATCCGCTGGAGTATTTCACCGGCTCGATATGGGTGACCGGATCGGCTTTAATGATCGAACTGATCGCGATCCCTTCTGAATAATCCCGGTCTGTGTGATGAGCGGAGGCTCCCGTGATCGCCTCGCTGTTGGTGCGCACCAGGCTGCCTAGTTTGTCTGAAAGCAGGGGGAGCGAATGGGTAATATCCCGGCAGCGAAACAGCAGTTTGAGGGTGCCCAGCACGCCTGCAGAGACGATCACATTGCGGGCACGCACCGTTTTCTTTTGGGTTGGCAGCCAGCTCGTCGAGCGCTGATAGGTGAGCTGGTAGCGGGCGCTGTCTGGCTGGTTATCTTTGAGGGGGAGGATGTCATTAACCAGGGCTTCTTCGATGACCTGTACGCCCCATTTTTCTGCGAAATACAGGTAATTTTTAGGGAGTGTGTTTTTGGCATTATAGCGGCAGCCGACATTGCACCCCCCGCAGAAGCGGCAGGTTTCCCGCTCAGGGCCCTCACCGTCAAAATATGGATCGGGGTGCTTCTGACCTTCCATGCCATCTGAGCCGAAGAAAACACCGACCTTGGTGGGAGCGAAAGTTTCCTCAACCCCAAGTTTTTCGGCAACTGCTTTTAAGCGGTGATCGCCTTCCGTGAGTTTGGGGTTGGTGTCTACGCCAAGCATGCGTTGGGCTGTTTCGTAATGGGGGGCGAGCGTTTGTTTCCAATCTTGCAGGTCTTTCCAGGCTGGAGCGGAGAAGAGCAGGTCGCTGGGTTTCATCAGCACGTTGCAGTACATCAGACTGCCACCGCCGACGCCAGATCCGTGTAGGATCAGCATCCCGTTGAGCAGGCTCATCTGGAAGAAACCGTAGCTGCGCAGCGCAGGATTCCATAGGTAATTCCAAAACTGCCAGTTAGATTTTGGGAAATCTTCGTCGGTATAACGTTTGCCGCGTTCAATAATTAACACGCGGTAGCCTTTTTCTGCCAGGCGCATCGCTGATACGCTGCCCCCAAAGCCAGAGCCGATAATTACATAATCATACATCGTGGAATTCCTCTCGTCCTTCATCAACCTCCGCCTTGGCCAGTATGTGTTATTCCCCTGCTCAGCAATTTGTCTCACGATTAATTCAGGTTTACCTGTCCCACCTTTGTAATGTTTTTTTTGGAAAAATTTCAGGCGGCATTCTCTAAGGGATCTGCAGCCTGCCGTGATCGGTTAAGTCCCTTCGGTTTGATCCTTGTCAGCGTCCGCCGCAGGTTTAATCTGAGGTGTTTTGCGTTCGCTGAGGCGGTCATCTAGTTTGTTGAATATATCTGCTGCCAAATTACTGCCGCGCTTGCGGCGCAGGTTTACTTTATAGCGTTGTTTGCCTTCTTCACCTAAAACGATCACCCATCCTTGCTTGGAGAGGATTTTGAGGGCGGCATCCAGGTCTTTGACTTCTTTGCGTTCTTCTTCTGGAAGCTCGTTGAAGATTTTTGCGACGGCATCGTGGTCTAGTTCAAGCGCTCGCAGCATTTTACGCATGATCCGCCGCAGCGGGGTAGGGAGGTCAGCAAGATCCAACGGGGTGACGCCGTCCTCTTTCTGCAGGATGTCCAGCTCATTTTGTAATTTATTAAATAAATCGCTCATGTTTTACCGCCTTGTTCCTATCCTTGTGCCTAATACAGCTCGGGCATTGGGATCGCATCTTGTGGATTACAAATTCCGCACCAGATCGCATCCGCAACAGGGACAATTTTTGGGGTGTTATTGGCGCCGACATAAATTGCTAAAATATTTGGCCGGCGGGCAGCATGGTCTTTGCAGACAAATCTTCCGCAAAAAACGCAGCCAGCCTGGGCTTCATTCTCACATTCCCAGCAACGCATTCAGTTCGCTCCTTAATCCGCACTCAGCACGGCTTGAGATACCTGGTTGATCGCCTTCGACCAGGTATGATCTGGACTTTTTAGTGCCATTAAATCCGAGCTGCCAAGTTCGACCAAATCTTCGGTCAACGGCATTACCCCGGCGACAGTGCAGCTGAAAACAGATTCAATTTCTTCTTTGACCTGTTTGAAGTCATACTTAGAGAGCACCTTGTTGACTGCCAGGAATAGATTAGGCACATCAAGCATCCGGGCGACATCGACGGTCACACTTGTACCCTGGAAATCTTGCTGGTCGGGGCGCATTAGAAGGACCAGCACATCGGAAATTGCGAGGGATAGTAAGGTTTCGTCATTGATCCCAGGATGGGTATCGATGAACAGATAATCCAGATTCAATTCTTCAATGATGGTTTGTAAGCCTTCATTGAGCTTGTTGGCATCATAACCGTCGCGCAGTACCCGGTGAATCTCACTGGTTTCGATGCTGGAGGGAATTAGCCATAAATCTTTTCCGATCAGTTTTTGGCGTCCTTCCGATTCTCCAACATTTTCCCCGATATTAAATGCAACTTCCTCAATTTTACATTCCCCGCGCAAGAACTGGTTGAGGGTTTTCCCCATCTTGATTGAATCCAATCCAAAGAGCACATGGATTCCTGGTGATTGGATATCGGTATCGACGATCCCGACCCGTTTTCCAGCCATCGCGGCAAGTGCGGCGAGATTGGCAGTAGTATTTGATTTTCCGGTGCCACCCCTGAAGGAGTGGATTGAAACGATCTTGCCCATCAGCATACCTCCGATAATGAATGCGTATGATTATTTTTTATCTTTTCGCCGGTCTTCCCGGATCCTCCGGGTATCTGATTGTAATTTTTCAAAAAAGCTGGAGCCGGTTAAACTGTCCAGTTCCTTATCACGTTTATCTTTGTCTATCTTAATCGAGAGTTCTTTTACTTTTTCAATCAGCATGTCTTCGCGGGCCTGTATTTGCTGCACCATCTTGAAAAAAGCAAGCAGGAATCGGTCTGCCCGAGTTTCGTCTGTTTTGGTATTGTCAACGATCGAAGATTGCTGCGCGCGGTTGATCTCTTCTGCGGCGAAGCTGTAATCACCTTCGGCAATCTTATATGACCAATGCACAGCTTTATCGAGATAGGTCAGGGTGTAGCGCATCCGGTTGGAAATATTGGAGATCACGAACAACGCCATCATCGGGAATTCGTTAAGCAGATTAAGGAAGTCCTCCCGGTGGAGCTCCAGGGCTTCAAGTTTTTCTGAAATAGCGATCACGGAAGCCGAGCGCGGTTTTTGATCAACCAGCGAGAGTTCCCCGACAAATTCCCCCGGTCCGAGGTGGTTGAGCACAATCTCGCCATCTTTGTCATCGGGAATCACAATTTTGACCCAGCCCTCCCGGATGATAAACACAGAATCACCGGTGCTGCCGATTTCGATCAAGCTGTCATTTTCTTTTAATTGCAGGGTGATAACCTTTTCACCCAGGCTGTTGATCACATCGGCTGGGAGATTACTGAACCAACTTGTATTTTGAAGGAATTTTGACAGCCCTTCATCCATATTTTTCTCCGATTTCTTGGTATTCAATGTTACCATTAATCCTTCGACGGTCTTAAATAGTGAGCAGATCGTCAAATTTCCGTGTTTGTCTCTTCGGGTTTCGGCTTGACCTGAGAGCCCAATTGGTCCCAGAGTCCGCCAGCCTGTGGAGCAGTGCTCTCTGCAATCATGCTCTCCAGGTTGCCCCACAGTGGGCTGTCATCTTCTGGGAATACGCCTCGCAGGTAAACCATGGCATACGACCCGATTGCCTGACGCTCCTGCTCCATTTGAGCGCGCGTCTCTTCCATATCCTCCCGGGTGGATTCAAGCAGGTTCTCATCCTGGATATCTTCCAGGTTCTTTCGCAAAATTCCCATCCGGGCCTGCAGTTTGAGTAATTTTTCTATGTGGATGGCTTTTTCCGCTCCAAACATTTCTGCCAGGGGTTCCAGGATATCATCGATGGCTTTCAGACTTAAAACCGCCCTGGTTTCCCCTGCGGTGACCCGGTCTTTCATCCCCAGTTTTTCTTCAATATTTGCCCTGCTTTCTTTTAAGCCGCGCCGGATGGCGAAGATGATCATCCCAAACCCGACCATCCCGATAATTGTGATCGTAATGATCAGGACTATCGTGCTGTTGAAGGCGGAATTTGATATTACGTTAAAGATCACATGCAGGATCCCAGATAGGATTAACCCGATCAGCGGATACAATATCTGGCCTGTTCGCCGGCGGGACCGTGAAAGTCCGAAGGCGATCCCGATGATCGAACTTCCGGTGGCGTGCATCAAGTTTGTCGAGATCACCCGCACCACGGCGACCATCAGCTGCACGCTTTGGTCGGTTGACAGCAGGTATTCCAAATTTTCCACAATTGCAAAACCGATCCCAATCGCAAAGCCGTAGATCGCCCCGTCCACAAAATAGGTGAACTGTTTCCGCCGAACTAAAAAGATTAAGATCAGCCCTTTATAGATTTCTTCTTCAACCGGAGCAATAAATCGAACCACGGTAGACCAATCGATACCGGCAGTGTTAAGCAGATAGCTGTTGGTCAGGTAAGCCAGCCCGAATGCAGCTGTTCCCCAAAAAAAACTCCATCCGATGAATCTGTTGGATCCGGTGCTGAAAAAATCGCGAGAAAAAATGATGTAGAGAGATATACCGGGAATTGCAATGGCGATGAGGAAAGAAATTACGGTAATAATCGACATAAGAAACGGTTAGTTCCTCCTCGATTTAATCCACCACCACAAGGCAATCCCGCCGAGCAAGGCTAGGCCTCCGGCAATGATCCATGGGTTCAGGTCTCCTGCCGCAGCCCCGCTGGTCGCGCCGCCGCTGATGCCTGAGTCTGGCAGGAATACGAAGGCGGCAATCAGTACAATGATCGCGGCAGCTGAAATTCTTAGCGCGGTCTGCTGTCGACGCCGGGTGGCGGACTGATAGCGCCTGGTTTGCGCGGCAGGTTTGAGAGCTTCTCTAATCCTGGAAAACAAGGAGATTTTATTCCTGTGCTGTTTTTCCCATGCGAGGTCCAGATTTTTTTTGATTTTTTCGGAGCTCTCTGGGGAAGCAGACGTTGGTGCATGTTGATTTAACCGGAGTACGGTTGCTTGAAGCAGGTTGATCTGTTGGTCATCTGAAAGAGGCACCGCGTTTGGATGATCGCTGCCGATAACCTGATCTGCAAAGTCAGACAGGATTTGATCGATTCTTTCTTGATGATCCCTATTGCGGTCAGGCATATTGCCCCCCTAATTGATCGCGCAGGGCGCTGATCGCCCGCCGGAACAGAGATTTGGTGGCATCCAGAGATTTCTCTTGTACATTAGCAATTTCTTGGAACTTCAACCCTTCAGCAAAACGGAGGAGCAGTATCTCACGGTAGTGGTCGGGAAGCGCAGATAACCCTCGTTGAATAAACACCCGGTTTAAACCGCTTTCCGATATGTTCTGGGGGGATTTTAGCCTGTAGCTCTCTGCATCCAGCGGGCCGTCATTCAGCGAATTTTTATTCTTACGGTAATAGTTGGCGATATGGCGGTTGGTGATAACCCGCAGCCATGTGCCGAATTTAGCATCCCCACGGAATGATTTGAGTGATTGCAGCATGGCGATTAGCACCTCCTGGGTTACGTCGTCAATATCTTCGGTCGGGATCAAGTAAGACACCCGGTTGTAGACTTGAGTGAAGTAACGTTCGTAGAGATGATTGAATGCCTCCTGGTTTCCATTAACGGCAAGCTGCACCAGGGTTGCATCTGGGGTGCTGCTTGAAAGATTGGTGAGTGTTTTTTTATCTTGATTCATTAGTCGTTTGGAACCCTGGAAAGAGGTCGAAATTTAGATCAATTGTTACTGAACCCATTCTGATTTGATTATACCGCAAAGGTGTAATTCGGATAGTTTCAATCCGGGATAAAAAATCTTTTGAGGTAAACCAAATCAAACCGGGATTTTACTCCCAGGTTTGATTAAATCGATGCTTGTCATCGATCCGATGCTTGTCATCGATCCGATGCTTGTCATCGATCCGATGCTTGTCATCGATCCGATGCTTGCCATCGATCAATAAAAGAATAGCGTGGTGGAGAGTTCTCCACCACGCTATGTCTCTAGTTAGCCAGGTCGTTTATTGTCCACGGCTGGCTTGTTCCTTGCCAGGGGACCACTCAGACCATTTGTCTGACGATGGGTGGATGGTCAAGTTGCCTTGAGCGCCACCTTGCCAGAATGCTTCGAAGATGTTGGGGTCTCCATCTCTCATTGATGTGAAGGAGATGTTGACTCCACCGCAGTCCCATGTTGGTGAAGAATCGATACCATCAAAGGTGGATACCTGGTATTCTTCGCGGGTGTTCAGATCGAAACTGAATACATCCAGATCGTTGTTGCGGTTAGATTGGAAAGCAATCCGGTCGCCTTCAGGTGACCAGGAATGGTTGTTGGCATTCCGGTCGTTTCCTTGGCTGATCAGCAGCTCTTCACCTGTGACCAGGTTGAATACCCAGAGATCATTGTGGCCAGCGGAATCGCTGAGTAGGGCGATGTATTCACCATTGGGAGACCAGGCAGGGAAGATTTCATTGGCTTCGCTGCTGGTGAACTGGATTTCCTCACCGGTGGTGATATCGAGCAGGTACACATCCCAGTTACCGGAGCGGTTGCTCTGGTAGGTGATCCAATTTGGATCGGGGGAAGCGTATGGGAAGATATCATCGGCGGGATCGGTGGTGAGCTGTTGTTCCTCACCGGTTCCGATATCCAGGATGAAGATGTCCCAATTACCGTTGCGGTCAGACTGGTAAATCACGTGCTGGCTATCGAACATGAACATCGGATTGATGTTATTCGAGTTGGTTTCTGTAAGGCGCACAGGAGTGCCGCCCCCAGTGCTGTTCAGGTACAGTTCGATATTGCCATTACGGTTACTTTCAAACACAATCCATTGGTCATTCCAGGAGCGGCTCGGGCGAGAATCTTCTGATTCTGGTCCCTGTGAGAGGTTGATCAGAGTGTAATCGTCTGAACCTTCAACGCCGTCCAATCGGTAGACTTCCAGGTCGCCATCTCGGAAAGTGTGGAAGATGATGAACTGAATACACACGTTTTCAGGGGGTGGTGGTGGTTTGGGGCAGCCCTCTGCAGGAACAGGGATGATGTCTTCGGGGTGGTCCCCGTGCCCACCGTAGTTGCCGTCATCTGGGACGGTCAGGACTACGTATGGTGTCACAGCACTTCCTGTGTAGTGGCACACCTGAACTTTTTCTTCTTCCGGGCAGCCGTTTGGCGGGACTGGGAAGATGTCGCCCTGATGCTGGTCATGTCCACCGAGGGTGCCATCATCTGGCACGGTGACGATTGTGTAGCTTCCATCAGCTTCCAGATGACAGAGGTTTACCTCTTCCGGTTCTTCTGGGCAGCCGTCAGCCGGGACAGGATAAATATCACCGGAGTGGCTTGCGTGCCCACCGAGGGTGCCGTCATCTAATACGGTGACGATTGTGTAGCTTCCATCGGTTTCCAGATGGCATAGTTTTACCTCTTCCGGCTCTTCTGGGCATCCGCCAGCTGGGATGGGGTAAATATCATCGGGGTGGCTTGCATGCCCACCGAGGGTGCCATCATCTGGTACTGTGACGATTGAATAGGTCCCATTTGCTTCCATATGGCAAAGCTGTACTTCTTCCGGCTCTTCTGGACAGCCATTTACAGGAACCGGGTAGATGTCATCGGGGTGGCTTGCGTGCCCGCCCAGGGTGCCGTCGTCTTCAACCGTAAGGATATCATAACTGCCGTCTTCGTTCATGTGGCAAATGCGGGTATATTCTGGACCATCGCTGAAGCTAGCTTCAACATGCGAGATAGCCTGGCATTCATTTCCGCCGCCTACTCGGCTGACGGAGGCTGTTGAGGTGCCTATCCCACTGATTGAATAACAGCCGTTGCTGCCATTGGAGGTGAAGGTGAAGCAGTTGGTGGCGGATTTGATCGTCACACTGATCACTACTTTTCCGGCAGGAGCATTGATCGTATAGTTTTCTGCACCGTAGTCTAACTTGGTGTCATATGCCGAGCAGTTTCCTGTGAATTTCTCGTCATCGTCACCGGTATCATCGCCAGTGTCATCACCGGTGTCATCGCCGGTGTCGTCACCGGTGTCATCGCCAGTGTCATCGCCGGTGTCATCACCGGTGTCATCACCAGTATCATCGCCGGTGTCATCACCAGTGTCATCGCCGGTGTCATCACCAGTGTCATCGCCGGTGTC
>JBDLJU010000093.1:0-10909 GCA_039714215.1 Chloroflexota bacterium
GCCAATTTCGCCCCAGAGCAGATGCGCGGCCGCTATATGGCATTTTTTAGTATTGCCTGGATGGTTCCTTCTACCTTCGGTCCCTGGGGAGCCGGGTTAATCCTTGATAATTACAACCCTAGCTGGCTGTGGTACTTCTGCGGAATTTCGTGTTTTGTAGCGATCATTCTCTTCTTGCAGCTTGATAAACCGGTTGGCCGCCGGGTGGAAGCAATATCCGCAAAAGCATAATTCTAACAATCCCACCTTAGAAAAAATTTATCATTACCTGGATCTATTTAAATGAAGGAAAAGATCAATTTATTTAATTCACCATTAATAATAGTTTAATCAACTGTCCAGAAAACAGAAGTATAATATGGAAAGTTAAGAAATATTCATTTAATAGTCAAGAAAATTAATACTAGCCATACTAAACTTAATCAACCTGGACAAAACAAATGGTAGCAGAGAAAAAAGCTCCGCTGATTACTCCGATTTTACGCTGGTTCTTGTTTGCGATGGTTTTAGCCAACATTTCCAGCCAGATGACCTTCACTTTACTGCCCCTCTACATGAAAAATCTTGGGGCTTCCGTTGCCCAGGTGGGGATCGCTTTTACGATTGCCTCTTTGGTGCCTTTAGCCTTGCAGATCCTTGGTGGTTGGATCTCCGATTCAATCGGACGGTTGAAGACAGTGGCGATTGGGAGCGTCGCGGGCGTATTGGGCAGCATTATCCTCTGGTTGGCGCCTACCTGGCAGACCTCTATGGTTGCCCTGATGGTGATCTTTATTGCGGTCTCGATGGTTAGTCCCAGCTTCAGCTCCTTCATCGCCGATCAATCTACAGAGGAAAATCGCGGCAAAGTGTACGGTATTTCCTCTGCTATCTATATGGTCATTGGTGTAATTGGACCACCGTTGGGGGGTTATCTGGTGCAGAACTATGGCTATAAATTTATGTTGTTTAATGCGCTGATCTTGTATGCCCTCGCGGCTGTACTTCGCATCTGGATGGCGCTATCCACCAAACTAAACGGCTCGAAACAAAAAACCGAAGCCCTCAAGTTCAGCTCGCTAAAAAGTAACCTCGGCACGATGATCGGTTTGATCACTGCTGGTGGGATCGTCACCTGGATCTTGATCTCTGATGGCATGGCCGATATAAACTTCCGCCTGATCGGCTCGCTGGTTCCCCTCTATCAAGAAGGTGTCAGCGGCCTCTCTGTTGAGCAGATCGGTTGGCTGGCAGCAATTAACTCTGTGGTGATGATTGCCCTGATGGTTCCTGCGGGCTGGCTCTCCGATAGATTTGGCGAAAGGGTGGGGATCTCGATAGGCTTCATCATGTTTGCGGTCGCCATTGTGGTGTACCTGCCAGCGGTAACCTTCAGTCGATATGTGATTGCCTGGGTGATCTTCGGGATCGGGCAGAGCTTATCCAACCCGGCTTACCAATCGCTGGTATCCAAAGCGATCCCAGAAAAGATCCGTGGTACTGCTTTTGGTTTCTTCCAATCCAGCCTGGGGTTGATCTCGCTCCCCGCGCCCTACATCGGCGCCTGGCTGTGGGAAAATTATGCACCGCAAACACCATTCCAGATCACCGCGGTGGGTTCATTAATTTTGGCAGTATTTGCCTGGTTCAAATTGGTGCTTCCAAAACAGGAAGATCCCCCGGTTGCTGGTTTAGAAGCTGCCGCGGCTGGGGACTAGATTCATTGAACCATTATCGATTTATTCGGGAATTTTATTTGACCTAGCGAAGTTCGGGTTGATAAAAAGTCTGAGCTTACCCAAACTTTTTATTCTCTTTCATCAAATCCAGAAGGTAATCGCTGGCCCCAAGCCACAGTAAACCAATCCCGGGAAGGATTAACCGCTCCATCGCGGTCCTCACCATGCAGCTGACATCACACCCCATTGGGTTGTAGCCTTTCAAGTAAATTATTCCAGCGGCTGCCACGGTCAGCAGCGCACCGGCAAACAGGATAAAATTGGTTTCCGGGTTTGCGCCTCTTTTGATGATTGCCAATCCCAGACCGGCCAGGATCAACCAACCTATCAGGCCCCACTCAAGCGGATTGAGCAGCTTATTGAAAAACCCTTCGATCAGGTAGAGCAGATCCCCATAATTAATCTTCCCTAGGATTACGTTCCACAGCCCATCGGTGAGAAAGCCATCAGTAAACGGCCGGGAGGAATACACCAGATCTGCCGTCAGGCTCCAGATCAGCGCGTAGCCCATCAGCGGGGTATACAGCATCCAATTCGCTTTGAGATCCTTTTTCCAAACCGCAAACAAGATCAGGAGCACTGCACTTAAGATCGCGCCCTCAGGTCGGGTCCAGGCTGCCAGCACGAACAGCGCCCCGCTCAGGGCAAGCATCCCCTTTTTTTGACCGGCTGAAGCTGAATGTTGGAATGCGAGCAGCGCGATCAGGACCGCGCTGACCAAATAGAAGGTCGCCGCAAGATTGGCATACCCGATGCTTCCCTGCAGGATGATTTGCGGGCTGATCACCCACAGCAGCAGCAGCCACCCATATTGTTTCGACTGGTATTTCACACGGAAATATTCGCTGGCGATCAATGGTAAACCGAGGTAAAAGATCACCGGCAGAATTTTGGATTCCGGAACCAAATCTCCGAACAAGGTCTTGAAGACCGAGATCAGGATCGGTAATTCCAGCGGATATTTGGCGGAAAGTGTACCCCAGGCAGACACGCCCTCAGAAAGACCAAAATACGAAATTCCATAGCCTTTCACTCCCCAAAGCACGATGCCATCGGTGCCCCAATAGCCCTTCGCGATTGAGAGGAAAGCGACCATAAGCGCGATCACGACCAGACCGATCTCCAGCAGATCAAACTGCAGCCGGGGGCGGAGATCGATCGCCTTAAATCCATCAGGCTTGGTGAGCCAATAACTCGTCCCGCCTGCCAGGAACCACCACAACGCGTTGACTCCAAGGATCAGTCCCACGCTGGAGTATTTTGTGACCAGCAGCCCCAAGTAGATCAGGACAGAGACAACGCCCAATCCGAGGGTCAACCCTAAAAATAGCCTCGACAGCCAGCGCCAGGACGGCAGCAGCGTAGAGGTTAGCAGCAGGCCGGGCAGCCCTACCGCCGTAAGCCACAGCAGGGGTAAAAACAGACTCCCCGCAATTTGGGCCACGCTCCCAAAAGAGTGCAGTGCTAGACCCCCCGCCTCCTCTCTGCCCTCGGGGGTAAGGATCGCCCAGCGGGCATTGAACTGGATCAACAGCTCTTGATCTAGTTCAATTTTTTGGATGGTTGCTGGGGTGTTTTCTATCAGGACATAAGCGCCGTTTTCAGCAGATTCTTTTAAGCAGGCGAAGTCGCTGCACCAAAACACCTCCCGCGGGATCAGTAAAAACTGCAGGTAGGCTTTGAAAGAAAAGTTCCACGGGGCGAGATCATTTGAGGGGATTGCCACTGCTGCATCGCCTGGGATCAGATGATTGGCAAATTCGATATAATCTGCGAAGTTTTCGCTGGTGGTGTACGCCGCGCTGCGCCACTGCACCGGTTTGCCGATCCAGGTCCATACCACGGGGATTTCATCAGCGGCGAAACGCACAAACTGGGCACCTTGCCAGATCGTCAGTACGATTAATACCCCGAATATCAAAGTTTTCGCTTTGCTTTTCACACATTATCCTTGTTGTGGTTCAGATTGGCTTGAATTGCTCAATTGTAGTACATCTCTGTGGGGAGGGCAAACCCATCCCGGCGGCTTGAAATCCTCCAGTTAGGAGGATTAAGCATGCTTCTGGGCATTCTCCAATTGACAACCCACTCAATTCCTTCTAAACTAATATTATGCTCGCGAACGTCAAGTCCTGTGCCGTGATTGGCCTGGACGGGGTAGTGGTGGAAGTTGAAGTCGACACGCGATCTGGTTTACCAAAGATTGTGATTGTGGGGTTACCAGATGCCGCTGTGCAAGAAAGCCGTGAACGGGTGGAGTCGGCGATCAAGAATTCCGAACTGCTCTTCCCCCGTAAGCGGATCACCGTAAACCTTGCGCCCGCTTCGATTCGGAAAGTGGGTCCGATCTATGATCTGCCGATTGCGGTCGGTATTCTACTCGCTTCCGCTCAGCTCAATCCAGAAGATTTTGAAAATACAATGGTTGTCGGGGAACTCTCCCTCGACGGCAGTTTGCGGCATGTTAACGGCGTGCTGCCGATGGCGGACCTCGCTCGCAGGGAGGGCTACACGAGATTATTCGTCCCAGAAGACGATGCTGCCGAGGCCGCCCTGATCCCGGACCTTGAAGTGATCCCGGTGCCTTCACTCTCTACCCTGTATGGCCACCTGGTTGGCTGGCAGACCATTGAGGCTTTTGTGCCCACCGAGCAAGAATTTGTCCCCGGGATCGGTCTAACAGACTTTCAGGAAGTCAAAGGTCAGGAGCATGTTAAGCGTGCCCTGGAGATCGCCGCCGCCGGCGGACACAACCTGATGATGATTGGTCCGCCGGGTTCAGGGAAAACCTTAATGGCTCGCTCCCTGCCAGGCATCCTTCCGCGGATGACCCTCGAAGAAGCACTCGATGTCACCCGGATCTACTCGATCGCCGATCAACTTTCTGCGGATGAACCACTGGTGCGCACGCGGCCTTTCCGTGCCCCGCACCACACGATTTCTTATCCTGGGCTGGTTGGCGGGGGTAATTGGCCGGCGCCAGGTGAGATTTCCCTGGCCCACCACGGTGTTCTCTTTTTGGATGAGCTCCCTGAATTTGGCACCCGCGTGCTCGAAACCCTGCGCCAGCCGATGGAGGATAATCTGGTCACGATCAGCCGCGCACAGGGAGCACTTACCTTCCCGGCAAAGTTCCAATTGATCGCCAGCATGAATCCCTGCCCGTGTGGATACCTGAACAGCACGGTGAAGGACTGCTCCTGCGCGCATGCGATGGTCACCCGCTACCAGAAACGGGTTTCCGGACCGCTGCTCGACCGCATTGATATTCATGTCGATGTTCCAGATGTTGATTTTGAAAAATTGGGCAGCGATCGCCTCGGTGAAGCTTCTGCCAAAATCCGTGAGCGGGTGGAGGCTGCCCGCCAGCGCCAGTACGACCGCTTTGATCCCGAAAGCGGGATATACTCAAATTCTGATATGGGGCCAGCTGAAGTGCGCCAGTACTGCGCACTTGATCCTTCAGGAAAAGCTTTGATCGAACGGGCGATGAAGCAGATGCATCTCACTGCCCGCGGCTACCATCGCGTACTCAAGCTTGCCCGGACGATTGCCGATCTTGATGGTGCGGCCGAGATCTCCCCGGGCCACCTCGCTGAAGCAGTGCAGTACCGCTCTAAAAACCCTTATGATATTTAAGATGCAGTTTCTGGATGCCGGGGGAATAACCGCTGCGTCAAACAAATAGTGGGTGGGGTTTGGTGGAAGTAAAGAGTGAAGAAGAAAGTAGAACCCTCTCCTATTTGGATTCAACCCAGATATTGGACGATGCTGACGCGGTGCAGTTCGTTCAGACCTGCGGCCAATTTGGCATTATCTTGGTCATCCTACCCCCGCTACTAGAAAAATCTCCCGGGACATCAGCTAGAAGCATGTCATTTCAGCCGAATTATTCTCGGATGTGTCCGTCGCCGATACCGATCCATTTGTAAGTAGTCAATGCTTCTAAGCCCATCGGGCCGCGAGCATGTAATTTTTGCGTGCTGACGGCAACCTCAGCTCCCAACCCAAACTGCCCGCCATCGTTGAAGCGGGTGCTGGCGTTGACAAATACAGCTGCTGAGTTGATCTCGTCAACAAAGCGGGAGGCGTTCGACCAGTCACTGGTCAAGATGCTTTCGGAGTGTTCGGTGCTGTGCGCGTGGATGTGGGCAATTGCTTCATCAATTCCGTCAACAACTTTGATTCCCAGGATGAGCCCCAACCACTCCTGATCGAAATCATCCGGCTCGGTAGAAACAACCTGATCGCGATAGCTGTGGGATTCGAGAATCTTTTTTGCTTCCTTGGTAACACGCAGTTCGACATTGCTTTTCGCCAACCTATCGGTTAGTTGGGGGAGAAATTCTGAGGCGATACTACGGTGTACTAACAAGGTGTCCACAGCGTTGCATACACTGGGACGCTGCACTTTTGAATTTTCGACGATATCGATGGCACGGCTCAAGTTAGCGCTCTCATCAACAAAGATATGGCAGATACCTATCCCGCCAGTGATGACCGGGATAGTGCCCTCCTCCTGGCATAAACGCTGCAAAGATGCTCCGCCGCGTGGGATGATCATGTCAATGTGTTTGTCCAGACGCAGCAGTTGGCGCACCAGACCGCGGTCCGGGTTGTCTATGAACTGCACAGCATTTATAGGTAGACCTGATTTCTTTAATCCGGCTTGGATGGTTTTCATAAGTGCCATATTTGAGAAGATGGTGTCACTCCCCCCACGTAGGATGACCGCGTTACCGGTCTTGAGTGCCAGGGCAGCGATATCGATGGTGACATTCGGGCGTGCTTCGTAGATCACGCCCAGCACACCAATGGGAATGCGCCTGCGGCTGAGTCTCATACCGTTGGGCAGCAAGCGTCCCTCGATTTCTGTTCCAATAGGATCGGGTAGTTCAGCCACGCGTCGGGTATTGGCGGCCAGTGACACGACGCGTTTTTCGGTCAGCATCAGGCGATCGAGAAAAGTCTCGCTGGCACCTTTCTCACGGGCGGCGGCGATGTCTTTAGCATTTTCTGCCAAGATGTTTTTAGCCTGGGTCTCAATTTCATCTGCGATGGCTTTTAATCCTGCATCTTTTTGATTACTGTTGAGAGTCCCTAGAATTCGGCTGGTTTCCTTGGCCTGGTGGCCCATTTTTTTCAGGTTGTTCATCTTTTCTTCCTCTCATCTGATGTTATAGCAGAATCAAATCATTGCGATGCACGGCGACAGATCCATAGAAATATCCTAAAACTTCATTGATCTCCTCAGATTGGCGACCTTTAATCAGTGCTAAATCCTTGCTGGAATATCGAACGATACCGCGAGCCAGTTCAAGCTGTTCCGTCGATTGAATGCGCACCGTGTCGCCACGCTGAAAACTGCCTTCAATGGCATGGATCCCAGCCGGGAGCAGGCTCCGGCCAGATTGCTTCAAAGCCCTCACCGCCCCCTCATCGATGGTCAGCAAGCCGGTTGGGGTTGATCCTGCTAAAATCCAACGTTTACGATTCTCGAGCGGTGTGGCAATGGCAGGGAACAGAGTCCCTATAGACTCACCCGCCGCGACCCGGCTGATCACATTTTGGGTGACACCTGCCGCGATGACCACGGCGGCGCCGGATCTGCGAGCATAATCCGCGGCTTTGAGTTTGGTAATCATCCCCCCTGTGCCCAGGCTGGTACGGGTATTCCCGACCTTGAGGTCGGCGATCTTGTCAATATCGTTTACTTCCGGGATTAATTTAGCGCTTGGATCCAGGCGCGGGTCTGCGGTGAACAAACCGGGTTGATCGGTGAGCATTACCAATAGGTCGGCATCGGCAAGCAAGGTCACCAAAGCGGATAAATTATCGTTATCTCCCAGGCGAATCTCTTCGGTGCCAACTGCGTCATTTTCATTAATAATAGGAACAATATTGTGTTCAAGCAGCGCTTCAAGTGTGTCGCGGGCGTTGAGGTAGCGCGAGCGAGATTCTACATCCTCGCGGGTAAGCAGAATCTGACCCACGTGGATGTCGTAAATGTCAAAAAACTGCTCCCATACTTGCATCAACCGGCTTTGTCCGACGGCAGCTAACATCTGCTTGACTGATACCGTATCTGGTAAATTATCAATACTCAGGCATTGACGTCCAGCGGCAATCGCCCCGGAAGAGACCAGGATGATCTCATGACCCTGTCGACAGAGTTCAGCGCACTGGCCGACTAAGTGCATTAAGCACGGACGGTCTAAGTTGGGGGTTCCCCCGGTGAGCACGCTGGTTCCGATCTTGATGACAATACGTTGGTATCGAAGCATTTCGAGTTCCATTTCTTGTTGGTAAGAAATTCCTTATTCTACCTTAAAATTCTGTTTCTGGTTTTTATGCCCAATTTATTGAGATTCGACCACAAGGTAGATAATAATAACCACATCTTTTGGAATGTTTGATATTCCTTTATTAAATTTTTCGATTTTTTCAGAATTGGACCCACAATGCAAGCAGAAGAATCCGTTAGCGTGAAAATTTGCGAAAATCCAATTGGAGGCAGAATTAAAATCTATCAGATCCGGGAAAGTAAGTTGTTGCAGGAACCCCCAGATTTTGATTTCTCCCTGTTTATTGTTTTGGCCATTCATCCCACCAGCTTGCTGGTGGGATGAATGGCCGGAACCGCAGGTTCCACCGGGTGAAGCCCGGAAGGAATATTTAACCAAATCCGAACCCGGAAGGGCAAAACCCCTATCCCCGCTGCTTGCAGCGGGATAGGGGTTTTGAGGATTTGCCATTTATTTGGGGATTTTCTAACCCTTATTTTCTCGAGCTGCGCTGTACTTAAAAACCACGCGGGTGACCGTGTGGTTTTTAAGTACAGCACTGTGAAGGACTGCTCATACGTGCATGCGATGGACACCCGCTGCCAGAGGCGTGTTTCTGGTCCGCTGCTCGATCGTATAGATAGCTTTCTCGATACCAGGGGAATAACCGCAGCTTCAAATAAAACTAGTAGTTGGGTTTGGTGGAATTAAAGCGTGAAGAAGAAAGTAGAGCCCTCTCCTTTTTTGGATTCAACCCAGATGTTGCCTTGATGTAATTCAATGATTCGACGTGCGATTGTCAGACCAATCCCGTTGCCTTCCGATTTATCAGGCTCAGCAAGATTAACAAATGGATCAAAGATTTTGTCGGCGTAATTCATGTTGATCCCGATTCCATTGTCAGAGAGAAAATATATTGCCTTTTTGTGGTCTCTCAATGATCCAAACTCGATTTGCTTTGAATTTCCATTGCCGGAATAGGTGATTGCGTTGGAGATCAGTTGGGTGAGCAGTTCTGTAACCAGACTGAGATCTGCCTCTGCGGGTGGCGTCTCGTGAATGGTTAAGCTGATTTCCTGGTGCTCCAGTTCATTAAAAACCCGAATTGCTTCTGCTCCCAAATCTATGTTTGATCTATTTAATTCTACATTCCTCAGGCTGAGGAGGTAAAGCAGTTCTTCAAGCATGCTGTCTGTTTTTCGACCAGCTTTGATTGATTTCTCGAGGTAACCGGTAATCTCAGGGTCCAATTTTGCAGCATACTCGGTTGCGATAATCTCGTTGAATCCAATGATTGCCCGGATAGGGGCTCGCAGGTCGTGGGCAATTGAATAAGCAACCTGGTACAGCTCCTGATTGGCAGTGATCAGCTGCCTTGTGCGATTTGCTACCCGTTTTTCTAGTGAGATGTTGTTTTCCGCAATACTTAATTCCGCAGTTTTTCTTTCAAACACTTCAATTCGAAGCTGGTTGGTAAGTTGTTTATGGTAGTCCAACGATTTTTCCAGCAGGTTGTTCCCCATCAACAGCAGCAGCCAGATCCCAATCAGCAAGCCAGAAAATGTGATCCCTGCTGTGAGGGTTAATTCCCAGTCGTGCACCGTGATCCATGAGATGCTGAAGGTGCCAACGATTGAAATGATTATGATAATTAATTGGGTAAGCCTGGAATAATAATATCCACTCAGAATTACTGCCAGAATGAAGAATAATAAGAAGGTCGTGCCGATGTTGTAGGCATATACTCCGAAAAAGCCTAGAGCAAGGAAGAGGAAATTAAGCAGCGTGCCGGCCAGCTTCCAACGACCAAAACGGACCAGGATCCAGGCCGCATATACCGGGATATTAAGGATTGCCAGCATGATTATTCCGTACCAGGCAATTTGTTCGGGATCGGAAAGGATAACAAAGAGTACAATTGGTGAAAAGATCAGTAAAGTAAACCCCATTAAAAATAAAATCACCCGAGTGATATGTTCTGCCCGCGCTTCATCATTTTCTAGATCAAACCGGATTTGGGTAAGATCGTAAACAAATTTTGGTAATTTCATTGCCCTGGTCACATTGTTGGAAGTATAGTCCGGCAAAGTAATTTTACCAAGCAAGTATCGAAATAAAACCCCCTAATAGTACTGTAAGTTTACTGTTCGACTTGCTTAAGGGTGAATTGTATTGAGCAGCTGCTTGATATTGATATCTGTTGGAATGCCATCTGGATGCCAGTGCCAATGACATCCGCAGTAATCCAGCAGCACCCCCTGTGCGGGAACTCCCAGTTTTTTGGTTTCCCAACCACCAGTTACATTGGTCACCGGGCAGGAAACGCCGACAATCCCAATTTTATTGCCGGTCGGCGCTTTCATCTCCCCACTGGAGAACACCGATAGCTCATGCGGGATGATCGCAACTTTGAACCCATGCTTTTCGCCGAGTAAGCTGATCTGATGGATTCGGCAGCCTGGGGTGCAGTGGGCACAATGATCTCCAAAAGGTGTTTCGAATGCCTCGCAGCTCCCGTCTTGTTTTGCCTGCATGCAAGGCGGCAGCAAGATGATCTTCTCGTCCGCATCGAGAAACTGCTCCCTGAATGAGCGGTTGAGGATTTCGGTCCCCACCATATTCATGTGGTACTCTTCCCTTTTCCGGCCGCAGAAAAATTTATCTTCACGCCAGCGGTAACCGGGGTGTTTATTCTCGAGGAAGGATTCTACATTGGCTGTGTATTTACCTAAACGTGCTTCACTCTCGATCTTGAACCAATCTGCCAGCATTCGGGCAGTCCCAAGACAGGCTGCCTGCTCTCCAACCGAAATTGAATCTAAATAGCTGGCCCACAGAGAAAGCCTGGATGTTTCCTCAGAAAATTCCCCGGTAGCTTCCATCCACCTGATTAGTAGAGCCAGGTTT
>JBDLJU010000094.1:0-10899 GCA_039714215.1 Chloroflexota bacterium
CCTCTGGCCCAGATGGCCACAAATATTGCTGCAACCCTGAGCCACGCTGCCCCTGACAACCAACACCAATTCCAGAAAAATCTAGCCCTCTTTCTTGAGGTACGTGGACCAGTGGTCGCTGTGGCGCGATATACAGATATTGTTGATGACGATCGGCAAAGTCTTCACTCGAGAAGGGATCAACCAGCCGGGGAATGTGACTGCCACCGAGTTTATGGGGATTGAGGAAGAGTAAGCACCCCCCTCCGAAGAGTGAATAATCAATTGACATATGCGCCGCGAGTGATCATAAGCGCGGGCGACCAGCCGGTCGCCCCTACAGAAGATCAATTTGATCAGTGGCCAGATCTCAATTCAGGGGGGGGACAACCAACTACCATCTACCTACTGCCTACTGTCAACTCTCTTTCCATTGCGCTAATCCCCATCCTGTTGTACATTAAGACCATCATGCGACTTCTTTACATTGCCGACGGACGCTCCCCGACTGCCCGCAACTGGATCAGCTACTTCATCCAGACCGAGCACGAGGTGCACCTGGTCTCCACCAGCCCATGCGCTGATTTACCAGGGCTGGCCTCGCTCCACGTGCTGCCGGTGGCTTTCAGCCAGGTAGGCATCCAAGGAGAAAACAAAAATACCGAAAAAAGCACCCTGCGGCGAATCACACCACTGTGGGCGCGAACCTTGATCCGCCAATGGCTGGGGCCGTTCACCCTGGGAAATGCTGCCCGCCAGCTTTCAGAAATCATCGAGGAGATCAACCCAGATTTGATCCACGCGATGCGCATCCCATATGAGGGCATGCTGGCGGTGATGGCCACACCAAAACAGCCGCTAATCGTTTCGGTATGGGGCAACGATTTCACCCTGCACGCCAGATCCAATCCGGTGCTGGGGCGTTATACCCGCAGGACGGTGAAACGGGTCACTGCGCTGCACACCGACTGCCAACGAGACCTGACCCTGGCGAGTAATTGGGGCTTTCCAGCAAAACGTCTATCCGTGGTGCTGCCCGGTTCAGGCGGCGTACGCAAAGAGGTCTTTTACCCGCCTGAAGGCGCACCTGCCTCCGCACCACCGGTGATCATCAATCCCCGCGGCTTCCGGGCCTACATCCGCAACGACACGTTTTTCAAAGCGATCCCCCTGGTGCTCAAAGAGCATCCGAAGGCCAGGTTCCTCTGCCCGACGATGGACGCCCACCCAGAAGCGCACCGTTATGTTGAGCAGTTGGGGATTGGCGAGGCAGTTGATCTGCAGCCAATGATGCCCCAAAACGAGCTTGCCGAGCAGCTGCGCAGCTCGCACATCGTGGTTTCTCCATCAACCCACGACGGCACCCCCAACTCGCTGCTGGAAGCAATCGCCTGCGGCTGCTTCCCCGTAGCCGGGAATATTGAATCGATCCATGAGTGGATCCGGGACGGTGAAAACGGCCTGCTGGTAGACCCGGGAGATCCCAAAGCATTGGCCGAGGCAATCATTACTGCGATCGCCGATCGCCAACTGAATAAACAAGCCCGGGAGACCAACTTCCGGTTGATAAATGAATTCGCCGCCTACGATAAGGTGATGCCGCAGGCCAGCCATTTTTATCAGGAAGTCTGGCAAGCCGCCTACCAAGCAGGAGGAAGTCAAGCTGATGAGTAAACAAAAAATAGTGATCCTCGGCGCTGGCGGGCATGCCCGTGAGGTGCTCGATGTGGTTGAGGCGATCAATGCGGAGAAACCCAGCCTCCAGATGCTCGGTTTCATTGTTGAGCCAGGGTATCAGAAACCAGGCACCTGGATCAATGACCTCCCGGTCCTTGGTCATTTTGACTGGCTTGAAGAGAACCAGTACCAGGTCAAAGTGGTCTGCGGGGTCGGTTTTTCTGCACCGCGCTACCGGGTTGTGCAGAAAGCGGAACAGCTCGGGGTTGAGTTCGTCAACCTGATCCACCCCACTGCCCTGCTGACCCGCTGGGTGACCCTCGGCAGCGGAGTGATCATCACCGCCGGCTGCATCCTCACCAACCAGATCACGATTGGCAATCATGTACACCTCAACCGCCGCAGCAATATCAGCCATGACAACCTGCTGGAAGACTTTGTCACAGTCTCGCCGGGAGCCAACCTCTCCGGCAATGTGACCCTCAAGCAGGGCAGTTTCATCGGCACGGGGGCGAGCATCATTGAAGGCAAAACAGTCGGAGCCTGGTCTCGGATTGGCGCAGGCGCGGCGGTTATCGAAGACATCCCAGACAATGTCACAGCTGTCGGCGTACCGGCAGAAGTGGTAGAAACCAGGCCCGCTGGCTGGCACCTGGAAGACTGATCACAAGATGAGCAATCCCTTCGAACTATTCTGGACAGAAATCCTATCCCGTGAGGCCGAGCGGGTGCTCGCTGCCTTTTCACCACTGCCTGAGGATGAAAAGGAATATGTCTCCGCCCACCTGCAGCGGATGGTCAGCGAAGAAGGCTGGCACCCGGAACAGGTGATCTCAGCTCGAGCTGCTCTAGAGGCGATCCTCGATGAGTAACGACTCCGCTCCCAAGAAGAGTAAGACCAGCGCCTTCGGCAGCCCCGGCCGGAGCAATCACGATGCCAGCGAGTTCTACGACGCACGCCTGTATGCCGACCAACCCAAAGAAAAGAAAGAAGTGATTTATACCGAAAACCAGGTTCCTGAAAAGATTCTCAACACCATCCTGGCCCATTCCAGCGAGCAGATGAGCGAGCTGCCAGACAACAGCGTGCAGCTGATGGTCACCTCCCCGCCGTACAACGTCGGCAAAGAATATGACCAGGACCTCTCCATGGACGATTTCCGCCAGATGCTGCGCCGGGTATGGCAGGAAACCTACCGGGTGTTAGTGCCCGGCGGCAGGGCCTGCATCAACATCGCCAACCTGGGACGCAAGCCTTACCTCCCGCTGCACAGCTACCTGATCGAAGATATGAACAGCCTCGGTTTTCTAATGCGCGGCGAGATCATCTGGGACAAAGCTGCCTCGGCGTCTTCATCAACAGCCTGGGGCAGCTGGCAGTCGGCGAGCAATCCCACCCTGCGGGATGTACACGAATATATCCTGGTGTTTTCCAAAGAGAGCTACCGCCGGAAGCCGCCAGAGAAGCGAGAGAATACGATCAGCCGCGATCAATTCCTGGAATATACCAAAAGCATCTGGACCTTCCCATCGGTGACCGCACGCAAGGTCGGACACCCGGCACCTTTCCCGGTTGAATTGCCTACCCGCCTGATGCAGCTGTATACCTTCGAGAATGAAATAGTGCTCGATCCCTTCATCGGCAGCGGACAAACTGCGATTGCGGCGCTCAATAACCAGCGCAATTATGTTGGCTACGAGATCAACCCCGAGTACATCGAGCTGGCAAAGAAACGCATTGTTGATCAATCCGGCCGCTAGCGTTCCCGCCCAAAACCAACGAACTTTATAGGGACATTTGTCCTCAGATGTGGGATAATGCCCAGATAAATACGATCCAGATGGAGTAAACGCGTGAGAATTACAGTTTTTGGCGGTTCAGCCCCGAAGCCCGGGGAAGCTGCATACCAGGAAGCATACCAATTAGGGGGATTGATTGGGAGAGATCGACATACGATCCTCACCGGAGGGTATATCGGCACGATGGAGGCCGCCTCGCGCGGCTGTGCGGAAGCTGGCGGACATGTCATTGGGGTGACCTGTGAAGAAATCGAAGCCTGGCGGCCGGTAAAACCAAATCAATGGGTGCAGGAAGAAATTCGCCGCGAGTCCCTCAAAGAACGCCTGTTTGACCTGATCGAAAAATGTGATGCTGCGATTGCCCTCCCCGGAGGCGCCGGCACCCTCACAGAAATTTCCTTGATGTGGAACCAGATGCAGATCCAGGCGCTCCCGGTTAGACCGTTAACTTTGGTCGGCTCCGGCTGGCAGCTCGCTTTTGAGCAAATCTATGCCGAACTCGACAGTTATTTTGCCCCCGCGCATCGTGACCTGCTTGAATTTGCGCCAGATGTAAACCAGGCATATCAAATCGTCACCAGGGGATAAAGAGACCATGCCGGCAATCCACCTCCCGCGCCTGCGGAAACAAATCCATGAGCTCTCAGATCAAATCGCAGACCCTAAATTATTCCTGAGCAGGCTCAAAGATTTGTTTGATTATTACGGTGACCGCACACTGCGGCCCAGCCAGCTGGCCGCCAAACCAACTGCGATCCCCTCGGCCAATGTGCCAAACCCGGTGCTTCGCCATACAATCAATGGATTATCCCCACACGCACTTTCTACTCCCCATCTGATCCTCGACCTATGCCGTGAGCTGTGGAACTTTGGCTGGCTTGAACACCGCCTGCTCGCCAGCCAGCTGTTAGGCAAGCTGCCGCTGGATGACCCGGATGGGATCACAACCCTGGTGGAGCAGTGGTGCCTCGATAACCACGAAGAAGCGCTGCTCGAGTCCTTGTCGAAACACAGTCTCACCCAACTGCAAACAGAAAACCCCAACTTCTTGATCGCCACAGCGGCAGAATGGATTGGAGCCCCGGAAACCAGAGCAAAGCAAAAGCCTCCCATCCCAGCATCTGCGCTGATCAACCTGCAAAAACTTGGATTGCGTGGATTAATCCCATTGATCACAGAACCAACCTATGAGAATTTACCAAGGATCTACAACGCTCTCAGGCCAATAATGGCAGATCCTCCCAAGGTTTTACGTCCTGACCTGCTCGATATTATCAGGTCATTGGCACGCCGATCGTCAGCCGAAACCGCCTATTTTCTCAGGGATTTAGCCTGCAATTCTCCGACTGCCACCTTAACCTGGCTGATCCGCCGCGGGTTGAACGCCTTCCCAGAAGATACCCAAACCAGCTTACGCGAGCTGATTAATCCCACTAAACCTGCCCTGAATTGACATATTTCGTTCTTGTAACTCTTGGGGGCATTTGGTATAATTCGCATCCGACTAGGCCGTTTGGCGGCTTGCTGATCCTAAATCAGCTCGCTACTGGACTGGAGACCTGTCACCAACCAGATTTGAAAGGACAGACGTCATGCCATTGAACAAAGATATAAAAACAAAAGCAATAAACGATTACCATCGCCACGATAAAGACACCGGGTCCCCCGAGGTCCAGGTTGCAATCCTTACCGAACGGATTACCCAACTGACAGACCACCTGCGCATCCACAAACACGACGAATCATCTCGTCGAGGGCTGCTGAAATTGGTCGGGCGACGACGACGATTACTTGCCTATATGCGCAAGAAAGATTACAAAGGATACATTGAGATTACAGATAATCTTAATATCCGACGTAAGTAACTTTGCTAGTTTCGGGTAGATGGCCCAAAAAGCCATCTACTCTTTTTAAACCGATACGTATCAAATCAAGACCCGCTCGTTGGGCATTGGATGCTGGTGATAACCCACCAAACTTGTTGTCTTCAGCCTCCAGTTCCTGACTAGGCGGGCATAACCTATGGAGGTTAACAGATGAAACCCGAAGTAAAACGCTATCCAGCTCAGGTTGGCGGTCAAGAAATCACTTTTGAGACCGGCAATTTAGCGCAGCAAGCAGGCGGTGCAGTTACCGTCCGCTTAGGCGAATGTTTGATTTTCGCTTCTGCAACGATGAGCTCCAAACCGCGCGAAGGGATTAACTTTTTCCCCTTGAGCGTAGATTTTGAAGAACGCATGTACGCCGGCGGACAGATCCCCGGCGGCTTTTTCCGCAGAGAAGGACGGCCCACTGAAAACGCAATCTTAACATCCCGCCTGACCGACCGACCGCTGCGCCCCTTGTTCCCCAAGGACATGCGCAATGATGTACAGGTGATTATGTACGCCCTGTCCTCAGACAATGAGAACCCCCTGGACGTGATCGCGATCAACGCCGCTTCTGCAGCGGTGACGATCTCCGATGCCACCTGGGCAGGCCCGGTCGGCGCAGTGCGCATTGGCCTGATTGGTGACGATTTCGTCATCAATCCGAATTACACCCAGATGGAAGAATCAGTTCTTGACCTGCGGGTTGCTGGCACCAAAGACGCGATCCTGATGGTTGAAGCCGGCGCTGAAGAAGTCAGCGAAGAAAAAATGGCCGAAGCGCTGCAGTTCGCTCACGATGCGATGCAGCCATTGATCGATGCCCAGCTGAAAATGGCTGCCGAAGTTGGAAAGCCCAAATCTGAGTATCCATCAATTGCGATTCCTGACGAACTCAAAGCGCAGGTGCTGAAGGTTGCCAAAGACAAGCTGGCCGCAATCTATGACAAAAAACCGAAAAAACACGACCTCGATGTGGCGATCAACTCCCTGCGTGATGAGGTTATTGAAGAAGTTGCTGGCGAGGATGAAGCCTTGATTGGTGATACCAAAGAAGCCTTTGATTACGCCAACAAAACAGTGGTCCGCAGCCGGATCCTGGATTCAGGCAACCGCCCTGACGGTCGTTCGACTACCGATATTCGTCCGATTTGGGGCGAGGTAGACTACAGCCCGCGAGCCCACGGCTCTGGGATTTTCACCCGAGGTGAAACTCAGGTGCTGACCGTTTCAACCCTGGGCACCCCGCGTGATTCCCAAATGATCGATAATCTTACTCCATTTGACACCAAACGCTATATGCATCACTACAACTTCCCGCCCTTCTCCGTTGGTGAAACTCGCTTCCTGCGTGGTTCCTCCCGCCGAGAGATCGGGCACGGCGTTCTGGCAGAACGAGCCCTCATCCCGGTAATTCCAGAGGAGAAAGATTTCCCCTACACCCTGCGGCTTGTATCTGAGTGCTTATCATCCAACGGCTCAACTTCGATGGCCTCAGTTTGCGGCTCGACGATGGCATTGATGGACACCGGTGTGCCGATTAAAGCCCCGGTATCCGGGATTGCGATGGGGATGATCAGTGATGGTGACAAATACGTGATCCTCAGCGATATCCAAGGACTCGAAGACCACCTCGGCGATATGGACTTCAAGGTTGCAGGCACCCCCAAAGGGATCACTGCCCTGCAGATGGATATCAAAGTTGACGGTCTGACCCCCAAGATGATGGCTGAAGCCCTTGAGCAAGCCAAAGCTGGCCGTGCGCACATCCTCGACAAGATGATGGAAGTGATCTCTGCCCCGCGGGCAGAGATGAAGGACCACGCCCCCCGGATCGTCACTGTTCAGATCCCTGTTGAGAAGATTGGTGCAGTGATTGGTAAAGGCGGCGAAACGATCCGCTCGATCCAAGAAGAAACTGGCGCCAAGATCGACATTGCTGATGACGGTATGGTCTTCATTGCTACCACTGATGGTGACAGCGAGCGCATCGCCCGAGAACGGATTGAAGCGCTGACCGAATCAGCAGAACTTGGCCGGATTTACACCGGTAAGGTTGTGCGGGTGACTGATTTTGGCGCTTT
Source organism: Chloroflexota bacterium (assembly GCA_039714215.1). Taxonomy (GTDB): domain Bacteria; phylum Chloroflexota; class Anaerolineae; order Anaerolineales; family UBA11579; genus UBA11579. The sequence goes on from JBDLJU010000094.1 coordinate 7,409, forward strand.
CGTTGAAATCATTCCTGGCACTGACGGATTGGTACACATCTCCCAGCTCGATTCCACCCGAATCGAACGGGTTGAAGATGTCGCTGAAGTTGGCGACGAGATCACTGTGATGGTCACCGGGATTGATATGAGCAGCGGAAAGGTTCGCCTTTCCCGCCAGGCAGTCCTCGAAGGCTGGTCTTTGGAAGAAGCCCAGGCGAAGGACAAGGGCGGCAAGCGCAGCAGCGGCAATCGTGGTGGGAACCGCGGCGGCAACCGCCGACGATAGCCGATAAACTATAATTTGATATAAAAAAGAGGTGTTGGGAAACCAACACTTCTTTTTTTATTGAAAACAGGCCTCTGCCCAAAGCCTGTCTGCTATTTTTTCGTTCCAGGGTGCAAGATTCCTGGATCGATATGGTTTATTTTATATCAGCGCACATTGGTGCCTTCTACTTCGCCTTCAACCTGGCCGTCCCAGGGATAGGCGATCACCTCTGCACGCAATTTGGGGTCATCTGAGAGGAACCCATGCTTTTCAGGGGGAATCAAGTCTGCAATTTTCTGCATGATTTCAACCCCAATTGCATCCAGCCGTTCACGTTTCTCCCGGCCCTTTTCCGTCACAGTATACGGGCCAAACGGTTTCCCTATGATAATTTTAATCTTTGCTCTCCGGAACTTCGCCAACGATTCAAAAACCTCGTCCATCCCATGCAAGCCGATCGGGATGATTTGAGCATTGGTGCGCACTGCCAAAAAAGCAGTCCCAGGGCGAGCCGGACGAAGAGTACGGGCATGGCTGCCACCTTCAGGGAAAATTGCCAGCACACCTTCATTATTCAACACTTTTTCGGCCTGTTTGAGTGCGAAGCGTGAGCCAGTCCCGCGGTGTACCGGCAGGTAGCCCCACAAGCGGGGAAAGATCGCCATAAAACCAGGCACATTGGCAAACACCGCTCCCCCGATAAATTCTACCGGGTAAGGGGCTGCCCGCACAAATGCTGCAATATCGACCATACTGAAATGGTTCCCCACCATCATCAACGGTCCTTTTTCGGGAAAGTTTTCCTGCCCCTCAACTTCCAACCGGGCAAGCAGTAAAAATGCAATTTTAGCCAGCCACTGCATGAACAGGCGGATCGGTTTCCTTTTCTGTAAATCTTCTAACTCAATTGTTTTTGTCGCCTTCATATATTTCTTCTGCCGTAATAGTGATTAATATTTGGCTTCCTCTTTGCCTTTTTCCTCGCTTACAAACAACAAGAGCATTAAGCCAACAATTAAGAAGATTATAATCGAGACAATTGCAAAACGATGGCCAATTTGTTCGGTAACCCGTACAGCATTGAGGCTCCCAGGGGTCACGATCCCAGCATTAACCAGGGTGGTCATCAACCAGGCAGAGATACCAGAGGCAGCCAACCCCATCACACCAGGCCCAACAATAGATGAGGTTCTGCCCGCCAGGGCAAAGAACCCGTAGAATTCAGCCGTCTTCCCTTTTGGAGCGAACACGCTGACCATCGTGCGGCTGACGGATTGCACACCAGCCATCGCAAACCCAGCCACGGCACCAACTATGAAGAAACCATTCACGCTGTTAATGAACATCATTGCCCCAATAGCAAGCAGCATCAGGATCAGGGACTGAACCAGGCTGTTCTTGTACCCCACCCGCTCTCCAAGATAGGCATACGCCCATGAGCCGAGCACATTGGTAACCTGCACAATGATCACAAAGATGATCAATTTTTCAGCTGTGACACCAAACAAAACTGCCCCAATGATCGCGGCAAAATCTAGGGCAGCGATAATCCCATCATTATAGATCAGCAAAGCCACCATAAATTTAATGAATTCTTTGTAATTTCGCACTGAACGGATTGTGTGTTTTAAACGGTCTACCGCAATCTTGAAATAACCTCGACCGGCTCTATCTTGTGGAGGGGTCTTCTCTTTAATGATCAAGAATGCAGGCAGGGCGAAGATGATGAAATACACCGCAGTGATGATTAACGAAAAGCGCACGATCACCGCGTTACCGGGGTTGAGCTGGATCAGGATCAGCACAATCACCAGGCAGAGAATCCCGCCCAGGGAACCAAGCGCCCATCCATTTCCTGAAACCTTACCCAATTCCTCAGGCTCGGCCACATCTACCAGCAAGGCGTTATAAAATACCTGCCCGCTGCGGTAGCCGATCTCGGCGAGAATAAAGAGCAGCATTCCTAAAAAAATATCGCCTTTTTCGACAATAAAAAGCAAAGCAGTGAAGACCACCGCAACCGTTGTAGAGATAAACATGAACTGTTTTTTCTTCTGTGAGAAATCTGCCAGGGTACCCAAAAAGGGAGATATTACCGCCACAACCAACATGGCAATTGTGAGGGACAAGCCCCACAAAGCAGAACCTTCAGGACCGCCAACGACACCTTCTTTAAAATAGGTGGCATAAACTGCCAGCAGCACAACAGCGGCATAAGCTGAGTTCCCAAAATCGTACAGGTACCAGGCCCACTGCTCTCGTTTCTTTTGTTTTTGTATGTTGACTGTCATCACAAACTCCTCAACGCGAATATTAGTGAGAAAAACCACCTTACTAATTAACCCCCGAAAAGATGATTGGTGACATCCACAACATGGTGTTTTTAAAAATTAGATGCTGTCTCGGAAGCTTTGTTTCGGTAAAAGAAAAGCGGCATCTTGATCACAAGACGCCGCTGACCATACAACACACTACTGACGGTTCACATCACTTGCCCTTCGACTTCACCTTCACGTTTTTCCTGCCAGGGGTATGCTTCTGTCCCCTTTGCGGCTTCCCGGACGGCGGGGTCATCGGAATAGTGCCCGCGTTTTTCTGCAGGGATCAAAGCGGCAATTTGTGACATCATTTCGTCCCCAATCGCATTGATCTGCTCACGCCGCTCACGTCCTTTTCCTGTGACGTTGAACGGTCCAAAAGGTTTGCCAATATTGACGGTGACTTTCGCGCGGCGGAATTTCGCTAAGGAAGGAAAAACCTCCTCCATCCCATCCATCCCAACCGGCAAAATTTGGGCCCCGGTCATGGCTGCCAAATAGGCAGCGCCGGGGCGCGGCGGACGGAGCACATTGGCCCAATTACCCGCCTCAGGAAAAATCCCCAGAATGCCCCCCCGATTAATCACTTTTTCTGCTTCCTGCAAGCCAAATTTTGAACCAGTCCCGCGATATACCGGCAAGAACCCCCAGATCCGCGGAATCCAGGTGAGAATCTTCGGCGCGTGCGGATTGATTGCCCCGCCCAAAAAGTCGATTGATGACGGGGCCACTCTGACCAGCGCAGCGGGATCAACAAAGCTGAAATGGTTCCCTACCACAATCAAGGGGCCGGTGGTTGGGAAATTTTCTCCCCCGATGATTTCAAAATCAGTCAGCAGCCTAAAAGCGCCAACAGATAACCACTTCATAAATCTCCGGATAGGCTGCCTGCTTTGCAGCTTTTCGGCTTCGATGGATTTAGC
>JBDLJU010000095.1:0-10825 GCA_039714215.1 Chloroflexota bacterium
GAGTACGGCAATGGCGTTATTTTCTTTGTGCTCTATTCGATTTCTATCATCATCCATCATCAAATAAATTCAGGCCAAGTATGGCATTTCAATCGGTTCGGGTTGAGGCTTACAGATTCCACACCAGACAGCATCTGCAACCACCAGAGATTTGTGGACTTTCTCGGCACCAAGGTATACGGTGATGATGTAATTCATTTCTTCAATGTGAGCTTGACATATCATCCGTCCGCAGAACCGGCAGACGGCTTGAACTGGTTTTTTACAGCGGATACATTGCACCATTCTTCTCCTAATATATTTTTATCAAGCAGTTGAGTGTGGGGTGGATGCTATTAAAGGTGGTAAACCTATACTGTCAGCAGCAAAGTTTTTTTTGCTCCTGCTTTATTGTAGCGATATTTGGATTGATTCCCAAATACCTAAATGCCGGACCCCGCGGGTCTCCCCCACCTGGAAATTCTCTCTTCCAGGTCTTCGGCTTCCAAAAAATCTTTATCCAGGTTGGACAGCTGTTCTCGTTCTTTATCGGTGAGCACATACTCGGCCAAGGCTTGGTCAGGATTGGAGAGCAACAATTCTCGATAATCTTGGTCATCAACAATTCTCTTAATTACCGATTCAATAGACATAGCCACCTCCATACATTAGTTTATTTTCATCATAGCAGAATTGAAAATCGAAAGCAAGCAATGATCATTGTAGGCGCTGTTATTAAGCCAGTTGGCTAATGAGGGTGATCATTTTTCCAGAAGGACTATAACTCTAGCCAGGTAAGGGTTGGCTCCTCCGACTTTAGTATATAGGGAGGAATAGCACTTAGTCTGCCCATGCGGCTCAGGAGATGCAACTGTTTCGACCGCAGAATTGCAGACAGCTTGATCTGGTTTTTTACATCGGGCACATTGCACCCATCTTCATTTAATATTTTTTGGGGGGCAGCCGAGTGTGGGGTTGAAGAGTTATAGGTGGCAAACACATAATTTCAGCAGCAAAGTTTATTCGCTTCCGCAATAATATTCGATATTTAGATTGTATTTCAAATACTTAAATATCGCTCATGCCCCACCCAAACCTGGAGATTCTCTCCTCCAGATCTTCGGCTTCCAAGAAATCTTTATCCAGGTTGGACAGCTGTTCTCGTTCTTTATCGGTGAGCACATACTCGGCCAAGGCTTGGTCAGGATTGGAGAGCAACAATTCTCGATAATCTTGGTCATCAACGATTCTCTTAATTACCAATTCAATAGACATAGCCACCTCCATATATTAGCTTAATTTCATCATAGCAGAATTGTTAATCGAAAGCAAGTGATGCTTTTTTGTACCTTCCTTTACTTATCGGGGAGTGTAGAATCCGGGATTTTATTTAGTTTTGCCCAAATTTCAGGATCTTTTGACTGAAAACTATTCTGTGTTGGTCACAAGCTTACTGAAAACCGAATAAAATCAAGAGATGGCTCGTTATATAGTTAGAAAGACTGATTAATCATCTTTCGAATTTGAGAGGAAGAATAAGGTGATCAACACCCCGGCAGTGACAACTCAAACCGAAGAAGACCTTGTGACTCAGGCTCAAGCCGGGGACCGGGGGGCATTCGGCGAACTGGTGCAGAAGCACCAGCGCGGGGTGATCAACCTGGTCTATCGCCTGAGCGGCGAGCTGGCCTTTTCTGAAGATATTGCCCAGGAAGCGTTTATCCGGGCGTGGGAAAAGCTGCCTGGCTACCAACCGATTTCCCCTTTCCGCAACTGGCTTTACCGGATTGCGACAAACGCGGCAATTGATGCGCTCCGGAGGCGCAAGGAAGAGGTCAATCTTGATGGCGTGGTAGTTTCTGTCCCTGGAAAGGGATTGGAGCAAAAGCTTGAAGATTCGCAGCGTGATGAAATCATCCGACAGGCAGTCCTCTCGCTTCCGCTGGCCAGCCGCAGTGTTTTGATCCTTCGGGAATACCAGCAGCTCTCCTACGCGGAGATTGCGGCCGCGCTTGAAATTCCACTGGGGACGGTGATGTCCCGGTTGAACTATGCCCGCACCACGCTGCGCACTTCTCTCTCGCAGCTATTGGAGGTCCAATGAACAGCCACGTAACTGAATGGTTAGCAGCGTATCATGATGGTGAACTGAGCGGCCGGCGTCTTGCTCATGTTGAGTCGCACCTGAAAAAATGCGAGGTCTGCCAGATAGCACTCGCGCAGCTAGCATCGCTCTCTGCACTTCTCGGTGAAGCGCCTGAGGCAGAGATGAGCTTCTCGGCAGATCGTTTCGCTGCCCAGGTGGGTTTGCAGCTCACTCGCCAGCCCCGCCACAAAAGTGAACCAGTCTCCCGCCCAGGGTGGGTGTGGACGGCGCTCCCGGTATCTTTGCTGGTCGGGATCGCCTTCCTGCAGGTGGTGCGGTGGATGGCGGGCGGCCTCTCACTGGCCCAGATGTTTGGCTTCGGCGAGGCGGCTGTTTCCCGGCTAACGAACGCTCCTGTGCGGCCCACCGGGATCTTGGCTCAAATCTCAAGCGAATTGATCCACTTTGGTGTACCTTTCAGCCCGCAAATGCTGATTGGTTTGATCCTCCCGGCAATCCTCTCCGTTGGCTACCTGGTGTGGCTGATTGTCTGGGGCCTCAACCAGGGTGAATTTGAAGCAACCCAAATGTAATTATGATGGCTGGAACAACAGCCATTCTACTAACTCAGAAGGAGTAAGAAAATGAAACACATGCAAGTATTAAAACAGGCCTGGCAGATCCTCTGGAACTACCGCACGCTGTGGGTCTTTGGGATCATCCTGGCCCTGACATCCGCGGGGGGAAGCAGCTACCAGAGCAATCAGATCACCGCGGACGACGATTTAGGGTATCAGTTCAACTTGGAGGAGCCTATCATGCCGCAGTTTACTGAGGTTATGAAGGAATCTTTTAAAGAAGCATTTACCGAATTTGATCTGGTACTGGCGGAAGACTTTGATAATCAAATTGCACGTCAAGTACTCCGGGCAGTCCTGTGGTTCGCCGGAGTAGTGATTACTCTAGCGCTGATCGGAAAAATCTTCCGTTATACCGCCGAAGTCTCTTTGATCAAAATGGTTGATAAATATGAAGCCAGCGACGAAAAAGTTAGCGCCCGAGAGGGTTTCAAGCTCGGCTGGTCTCGTGAGGCCTGGCGAATCTTCCTGGTCGACCTGATCATCGAGCTGCCCTTCATCGTTGCTTGTTTGCTGCTGATTGGTCTGATTTTGGTACCGGTGCTGATCTGGAGCGGTGACAATACCGCTGCCAGCCTGGTGAGCATGCTGACCAGTATTGGTCTGGCGATGCTGCTTGGTCTGGCGCTGCTGGCGGTGCGGGCTGTGCTGGCGGTGGTCAAACCGGTCATCCGCCGGGAAATCGCGATCAATGATGCAACCGTCGGTACTGGTATCCGCCAGGGTTTTAAGTTGGCCCGTCAGTATTGGAAAGAAACCGGTCTGATGTGGTTGATCCTCTTTGGGATCAATGTGGTCTGGCCTCTGCTGCTGATCCCTGTGGTTCTGCTTTCGGTGGTGTTGGCCGGTGGTCTGGGGGTTGGTTCAGCGCTATTGATCGGCGGAGAAGCTTTCACTACCGGTGCCCCGGCTATGTTCTGGGCGCTCTTCGTAGGCCTGGGACTCTTCGTCCTTGTGCTGGCGATCCCGATCGGATTTATCAATGGCCTGAAGGAGACCTTCCAGTCTTCCACCTGGACGCTGACCTACCGTGAGATCAAAGCGCTCAAATCTTTAGAGAACGGAGACACACCTGTGATTGAGGCTGAAGTCCCTGTTTCTTGATCCGCTTGAGCATTACCAGAAGGCCTGCCAGCAAATTTCTTGCTGGCAGGCCTTTTTTTGATCGAAGCAAAACCTCGATTTAGCGGGGAACTCGAGATTTAAGCCAGGTCTAAATTTATCTTTTGATTGTCCAATTGAAAAATTGGGATTTGCTTTTAATCAAATCTGATGTATGATTTAATCAACGACCTTCCAGATCGTTACCTGCCTGCACAGATTACTTGTGTCCCCCCACTCGTTAGATCATCGATCTGGATTAAAATAAACTTCTTCGGCTTGAAGATGATTACTCCCCCCTTCAAGTCTGACCTGCTCTCCCCCGAGCAGGTCTTTTTATCTAACAGGGCGAAACAATTGTTTCGCCCTGTTAGATTAAGCAGAAGATCGGAAACGGATCTTCTGCCGATTGAGGTAAACACTCGATTTAATCAAACCAGTGCGCTTGCTCCCTGGTTTGATACAGTAATATTAAAGAAGTAAATATTTGCTTGAATTTCCCTGGAGTGAGACAGCAAAGGGTATAATGAGATCACCATAAAGAAGTGAGAAGAAAAATGACGCAACGCCAAATTACCGATGACCTGGACGCCCTGTTTGGGATCTTGCCCGAAGAGGTCACCCAGGCGATCAACAAAATTAATAACAACTCCGACCTGTTGGAAATCATTCTTGATCTGGGACGGGTGCCTTCTGCGCGGCTGCTATCGGGGGAGGAAATCCTCTCGGAGAATGAAGTAACCCGCGCCGATATTGACTATGTGGTTGAGCGCCTGGGGGTGTTCGACGCGGACAACCGCGGCGGGCTGGAGCGCACACTACATCGCATCTCGGCTATACGCAACCGGCGCGGCGACATCGTCGGGCTGACCTGCCGGGTGGGGCGGGCGGTCTACGGCACGATCGATATCATCCAGGATTTGATCGACGAAGGCAAAAGCCTGCTGATCCTCGGGCGTCCGGGGGTAGGCAAAACCACGATGCTGCGTGAAGCCGCCCGGATTTTGGCAGAGAGCAAGCGGGTGGTAATTGTGGATACCTCTAACGAAATTGGTGGTGACGGGGATGTGCCCCATCCTGCAGTCGGGCGCGCCCGGCGAATGCAGGTGGCCACCCCTGCCCTGCAGCACGAGGTAATGATCGAAGCGGTGGAGAACCACAACCCGGAAGTGATCGTGATTGATGAGATCGGCCGCCAGCGAGAAGCTGAAGCGGCGCGTACGATCGCCGAGCGCGGCGTGCAGTTAATTGGCACAGCCCATGGTAATTCACTGGAGAATCTGCTGCTGAATCCAACCCTCTCTGACCTGGTCGGGGGAATCGAGTCGGTGACCCTCTCCGACGAAGAAGCGCGCCGCCGCGGCACACAAAAAACTGTGCTGGAACGCCGCTCTCCGCCAACATTTGACGTGCTGATCGAGATTCAAACGCGAGATAGCCTGGCAGTCCATCAGGATGTTTCGTCCTCCGTTGACTCCTTGCTGCGCGGTTTTGCCGTAACGAGTGAAGTGCGTACCCGCAAAGAAGACGGCTCGATCGACGTGCAGAAAGCTGCTCCCGCATCTGGTAAGAAGGCCCGGCGGAGTTCAATGAGCAGCCAGGGACCCGTACGCCAAAGTGCAGAAGGCGGCAGCCCCGCGCCCGCGGCGCGCACCTCGCGACAGGAGACTGCTAAACCGGGCTTCCGCGCTCATGCGAAGGACCCGATCAGGATTTTCGCTTATGGGGTTGCGCGCAACCGGCTGGACAGTGCGGCGCGCCATCTTGGTGTGCCGGTAGTAATTGCCAAGGACCTGGGAGATGCTCAGGTGCTGGTCACCCTGCGGACCTACTACCGCAAGCGCCAGCGGATCATTGTGGATGCCGAACGCCGCGGCATGCCGGTGTATGTGCTCAGCGCTAACACGGTCGGCCAGATGGAGCGTTTCCTGGCAGGCTTATTTGACCTGGCGAGCAATGAGCAGCGGCAGTTTGACAACCGCCGCGTTGAGACAGAAACGCAGCGAGCGATTGAGGCAGTACTCAACGGCGAGCGCTGGGTGGAGCTTTCCCCGGCATCCTCCCGCATCAGGCGGCTGCAGCATCAATTGGCCAACGAGGCACGGCTGGTTTCCCACTCTTATGGTAAAGAACCCAACCGGCGCGTGAGGATTTTCAGAGAATAGATGTTTATCACACTCGAAGGACCAGAAGGCAGCGGAAAGACTTCCCATTGCCCTGAGCTTGCTGAAGCCATTATGAAGGCGGGCTATCAGGTGGTGCTGACCCGTGAACCGGGCGGTACTGAAATCGGGAATGAGATCCGCTCAACCTTGTTAAATTTAAAGAATACCGAGATGCACCCTACTACCGAGATCTTGCTGTTTCAGGCCTCGCGGGCACAGCTGGTCAACCAGGTGATCCGCCCGGCGCTGGCTGAAGGCAAGGTGGTGATCTGCGACCGCTACGCTGACTCAACGCTGGCCTACCAGGGCTACGGGCATCGAACCAACCTGGATGAGCTGGCCCAGATCATTGGGTTTGCCACCGGCGGATTGAAGCCGGATCTGACCGTGCTGATGGATGTGGAAATTGAGACCGGACTGCAGCGCCGCTCGTCGGATGACGAGAATTGGAACCGGCTGGATGCCAAAGAAGTCGCTTTCCACCAGCGCGTACGTGATGGATACCACAAGATGGCGGCGGAAGAGCCGGCCCGCTGGGTGACGGTCGATGCGGCGCAGGATTTGGAAGGGGTGTTGAAGGATTTGATCAAGGTGGTCTTGGAGCGGTTGAAGTAAAAGGGGAATCAAACGGATTTGATTCAAAAAACAAAATTACCAAAATTCCCGCCTAAGAAGGCTTAATTATCATCAAGCTTAACCATATTATCAGGATTATTCAATCAATAAAAATTAATTCAATTTCAGGTAGGGGAGGGTTTCTAAACCCTCCCCTACAACCGCGCCACGGATTGCCAGAGATCGTTCGCTGTTTTTAGACCTGCTCGGCGCGGAGGATAAATAAAATCCGCCGAAGATATATTCGTGATATTCTGCTTAATGGGAGCCTGACTTGGAAAACACGGATATTCTAACGAATTGAGAATAAATATGTCATAATGGTTATATGGATAAAAGGTGGATTTATTCAAGTTTGTTTGAGGGGTTCTAGTGAAACTAAATCCTGAAAAACACGAACGAAAAACCACTCGATTGCGAGGTTTCGATTACAGTCAAGCGGGGTATTATTTTATTACGATCTGCACGCACAAGCGGTTCTGCTGCCTGGGTGATGTGGCAGATGGCGAGATGGAGGTGTCTGAAGCAGGAGAGATTGTCCAAGAAGTGTGGGGCAAGCTTCCGCAGCATTATTTTTATATGTGCCTGGATGAATTTATCATCATGCCAAACCATGTTCATGGAATCATTCAATTAACCGAAAAAAATTCAATACCAGGTAGGGGAGGGTTTAGAAACCCTCCCCTACAACCGCGCCACGGATTGCCAGAGATCGTTCGTGGGTTTAAGACCTGGTCGGCCCGGAGGATAAATCAATTATGTGGAACTCTAGGCGAAAAATTCTGGCAGCGTTCGTTCTACGACCATATTATCCGCGATGAGGATGACCTGGATAACACCCGCAGATATATTCGCGATAACCCGCTAAAATGGGAATACGATCAGGAAAATCCCCATACTAAGTAAGATTGACACATCCTGTCCCCAATGCTTATACTAGAGACTACCGAAATTAATTATCCAGATACAGGAGGAGCTATCCGTGTTTTCTAAAATTTCTAACAGCTGGGAGCTGGTTAAGGCCAGTGCCAGCGTGCTGCGAGCTGATAAAGAACTGCTGATTTTCCCGATCATTTCGACAATTGGTCTCTTTTTAGTGACCGCAGTGTTTGCGATCCCGTTATTTGCCGGGGCAGCCGTTGATGCTGCTCTCTTTGAAAATTTCCAGGTGGTCGGATTCATTGTCTTGTTCGCTTTCTACATCGTGCAGTACACGGTGATCTTCTTTGCGAATACCGCCCTGGTCGGCGCGGCATTGATCCGCCTGCGCGGCGGAGACCCGACCGTGCGGGATGGGATCGACGTGGCATTGAAGAATTTCGGTCCGATCCTGGGCTACGCTCTGATGGCGGCCACGGTAGGCGTGATCCTCAAGTCGATCAACGACCGCTCCAAAGGATTCGGACGCTTCATTACTACCCTGATTGGGACCGCCTGGAATGTGGCCACTTATTTGGTGGTGCCGATCCTGGCGGTAGAAGGGATTGGTCCTGTTGATGCGGTCAAGCGCAGCGTGGAACTGCTCAAGCGCACCTGGGGCGAGCAGATTGTGGGTAACATGGGGCTTGGGGCAATTACCGGGCTGTCTTTCTTCGCCGTGATCTTGCTTGGCGGCGGGGCAATCTTTGGGGCGGTCTATTTTGAGCTTGGGGTGGCAGTGATCATTGCCCTCTCGGTTTTACTGGTGATCGCTTTGGGGCTGCTGGGGTTGATCTCTTCAGCGCTGAACGGGATTTACTCTGCGGCGGTGTATGAGTATGCCAACACCGGCAACGTCGGCGGCTTTTTCGAGGATGAGCTGGTGCGCAATGCCTTCCGCCCTAAGCAGATGCGGTAAGTTAAGAGAATACCTATAAAGCCAAGACCCCCAAGGGTTTTTCTCCCTTGGGGTCTTTTCGATAGAGTTGATTCCATAACAAGGCTTCATATTCAGAGTGGTACAATCCCCCTGTGATAAACGCTTACAATTCTTTATCTGAGCTTCTGAGGGAAATGAATTCTAAGAAAAGGATCATCCTTCTTACATGGCTGATCTATACGGTCGGGATCGTTTTCTCCCTATTTTCCATCTTTCATGATCTCCCTGAGGTCAGTGCATTACCTGATCAACTAACTACGCCCAGCATCAGGATTACTGACCGTTCTGGGGAACTACTCTACGAAGTTTTCCCAGAGGTTGGTGGTCGCAACACAGTTTTGGCGTTTGAAGATATCCCAGATTGTTTGGTTAAAGCTACTATTGCGATCGAGGACCAAAACTTCTACACCAATCCTGGTGTAGACCTGGAGGGGATTATCCGGGCAGTTTGGATCAACCTGCAGGGCGGGGAAACGATTGCTGGAGGAAGTACCATCACGCAACAGGTTGCCCGAAACCTGCTGTTACCAGAAGAAGCAACCGAGAGAACGCTGCGCCGGAAACTGCGCGAGAGTATCCTTGCCTGGCAAATTTCACACCAGTACACCAAAGACGAAGTAATTGCTTTGTACTTGAATCAAATGTATTATGGTGGGCTGGCTTATGGTATCGAAGCAGCATCTCAGACATATTTTTCAAAACCTGCTGCAGATTTAGAATTGGCGGAATGCGCTTTGCTGACCGGGCTGACCCAGGCACCCAGTTACTACAACCCACTTCAGAATCCAGAAGCGGCCAAACAACGCCAGGAAGATGTTCTGGCTGAAATGCACGACCAGGGTCAGATTACTGAGCAAGAATGGATAGCCGTCTCTGAATATCCTCTAGAATATAACCCATCCCCATATTCAATTCTGGCTCCCCACTTTGTTCAAATGGTAAAAGATGAGCTGGATCAATTGGCGGGTGATAGCCAGATCAACCTAAGCAGCAGCATGATTGTAAGAACTACCCTGGACAATAATTCCCAACAACATGCTGAGGAGATCATTTCCCGCAATCTGACGTATTTCCAAAAAGAAGATGGGATCAATAAAAATGTGAATAATGCTGCTCTGGTTGCGATAGACCCCCACACAGGGGAGGTGCTTGCCCTGGTTGGGAGCGCTGGCTATTTTAATAAAGAAATCGCTGGGGCGATCAACATGGCTGCAACTCCGCGGCAGCCTGGTTCGGCTTTTAAGCCTTTTATCTATGCCGCTGCGCTTAGCCCAGCACAAGAAAACCCATGGACAGTCGCTACCCCTATTCTTGATGTAATCACAACATTTATCAAGTCCGATGGATCAACATATACCCCAAAGAATTATGATTTTCTTGAACACGGCCCTGTTTCACTGCGATATGCGTTGGGGTCTTCGTTAAATATCCCTGCTGTGATCACTCTCGACCATGTTGGGGTTGAAAATGTTACCAGGCTGGCCAGGAGCCTTGGGATCTCCACCTTAGAAGGCCCCAATGAGGATAATCTCTCACTGGCACTTGGTGGGGGCACGATGAGCTTGCTAGAGCTAACCAATGCCTATACGGCCTTTGCCAATCATGGATTGGTTTCAGCCCATCAACTGATCTTGGAAATTCGAGACCCAGGGGGAGAAATGGTCTATCAGACCCCCGCCGTTGCTCCAATACAAGTTTTTAACCCGGCGGTGACATGGTTGATCAGTGATATCCTCAGCGACGACAGCGCCCGCCGAATAGGCTTTGGGTTGAACAGTGTACTAAAACTCGATCGTACCGCGGCAGTAAAAACAGGTACCACAACAAACTACCACGACAATTGGACTGTTGGGTACACACCCGACCTGGTGGTTGGTGTTTGGGTGGGCAACAGCGATTATAAAGCGATGCGTGAGGTCACCGGCTTATCTGGCGCAGCGCCAATCTGGCATGAATTTATCCGGACGACATTGAACAATATCCCGGATAAGGATTTTGACCGCCCCTCAAACCTGGTGCAGGTGGAGGTCTGTGCGATTTCTGGACTGCTGCCGACTGATGCGTGTGATAAAACCAGGACAGAATGGTTCATCGAGGGAACTGAGCCGGTTGAGGAGGATAATGTATACCTTCAGGTCTGGCTGGATATGGATACCGGGCTGATTTCCGATCAAAACACGCCGGCAGACCGGCGGGTATCCACAATTGTGCTGGACCTACCCCCAGAGGCACAGAACTGGGCACGCACTCAGGGACTGCCGCTGCTGGCGGATTTGCCATCATCCGATTCTGTGGATGGAGGGCAAGAGAGTGCGGCAATCCGGGTGATCTCTCCTCGTCAAAACGCCAGTTACCAAATATCTGCTGATTATGAAGTTGAAAG
>JBDLJU010000096.1:0-10739 GCA_039714215.1 Chloroflexota bacterium
CCGAAAAGCAAGCGGAGCGCAGCTTTGAGCGGAGGAAGTCTGGCGGCGATAGATTTTCCAAAAATCGCGTTTCGCAGATCAATGGCTGTTAGACTTCCTCCACTCGCTGACGCTCGGTCGGAATGACACAATTTTTGGGTCTCTCGCCCCCATCCAGTAGCATGGGATCGAGTAATGACTTCAGTACAACTACCGCAGCAGCCTCTGCTCATAGATCCGGCGGATGGTCTCTTCCAGGCTGGGCTCGCGCACCTCCAGGTCACGGATGCGGTAACGGCTGGAAAGCCGCCCGATCAGCTCTGAGGCGGTAATCGCGCCGCGTTCGAATGCATACACCACCCGGCTGCCCGCCTGGCTGATCAGCTCCGCCCCCTCAATCTCAAACGAATCATATTCCTCTGCCAGCTCAACCACCAGTTGGCGGCTGCCGCCAAAACGCTGGGAAAGCGCTTCAAGCTGTCCGTCATACAGCAGCTTGCCCTCATCAATGATCATCACCCGCTGGCAGAGCTTTTCCACATCGGAGAGGTCGTGGGTGGTGAGGATCACCGTGGTGCCGCGCTCCTCGTTGATCTGCCTGATGAACTCCCGGATGCGCTCTTTGGCGACCACATCCAGGCCGATGGTTGGCTCGTCGAGGAACAGCAGCTTGGGGTCGTGCAGCAGAGCAGCGCAGATGTCGGCCCGCATCCGCTGACCGAGGGAGAGCGAGCGCACCGGCGTGTTGAGGAAGGGGTCCAGCTCGAGCAGCGACCGGAACTCGGCCAGGTTTTGTTTGAAGCGCGCCGCGGGCACGCGGTAGATCTCGCCGAGCAGGTCGAGAGATTCGATCACCGGCAGGTCCCACCACAGGGTGGTGCGCTGCCCAAAGACTGCTCCGATCTCACCGACATACTCCTGGCGCTGCTTCCAGGGTAAAAAACCGCTGACCTGCAGCTCCCCGGCAGTGGGAACCAGCAAGCCGGTCAGCATCTTGATCGTGGTTGATTTCCCGGCGCCGTTGGGTCCCAGGTAGCCGACCAGTTCCCCGGCCCCCACCTCAAAACTGATCTGGTCAACCGCCCGCACCAATTTATAGTCCCGGGTGGTCAGGTTGCGCAGCCCGGCGAAGCGGCCGCGGTGATGCTTGCGTACCTTGAAGTGTTTTTGCAGGTGTTTGACAGATATGATTGGGGGCATAACTCAGGTTCCTGTACTTTGGTAGTGAGCGAGACCAAAACGCCAGAAGCGCATCGCAATAATTAGCACCAGCAGACCGGCGGGGAACGACAGCCAGGCGGCATAGGCGGGGAAGCCAAGGGGATCGGGCTTGCCCAGGATTACCAGCGCGGGGAAGTAGTTGAGGAAGATCGCCGGGAGGATGAAAGTAAAGAAGCGGCGCAAAAACTGCGGGTAAATGTGCATCGGGTAAGAGATCATCTCGCTGCCGCCGTAGGTGAAAATGTTGATCACTTCAATCGAATCAACCGTCCAGAAGGTGATCGTCGCCCCGATGACGAACAAAGCGCCGAAAAAGAGGATTTGCCCCAGGATCGAGCTGAGCAGCAGCGCGATTTTCTCAGCCGTCCAGCTGATCTCGGTCAGCGAGAGAGCGAGGATGAAAATCCCCACGCCTACCAGGATCCGTCCAATCCGCCGCAGGATGAACTCGCTCCCCAGCACCTGCAGGGTGATGTTCGCCGGGCGGAGCAGCAGCTGGTCCATCCGCCCCAGGCGCACCTGGCGGCCGAAATTGCCGGGGTCGAAGCCGCTGAAGATCATATCCATGATGCCGAAGGCAATGTTGACCATCCCGGCCAGCAAGGCGACCTCACCGAGCACCCAGCCGCCGATGTTTCCAAAGCGGGGCAGTACCAGGGCGAAGGAGGCGAACTCCAGCAGGGTGATGAAGAACACGGCGAGCAGTTCGAAAAAAAACGACAGCCGGTAGCTTAATTGGCCGCGGAAATTGGCGCCGATCAGGCGGCGCAGCAGGCGCAGGGAGTAAGTGATCTCAGCCACCGACCACCACCAGCTTGCGCACCCCGGCGCGCAGCACCAGCTTGATCACCACGACCATCCCAATGATCCAGAGCAGCTGGTTGGCGAAAGCCAGCCAGACCTGCGGGCCGCTGAGCAGCCCAAGCTGCACTTCAACAACCGTGTTAACGCTGTGGGGGAAGGGGGTCAAGTTGGCGAATTTCTGGAACCACTCAGGGAAGAAACGCAGCGGCATAATGAAGCCCGAGAGCGCCTGGGCGCTCATAAACACAAAGATCCCCACGCCCCTGGCATTCGTCATCCAGAAAGAGGGCAGGTTGGCTAAAAATCGCCAGCAGAAGCTCACCAGCCAGGCGAGCAGCATCGCGATCACCAGGTTTAGCCACCCCAGCGGGCTTTCGGGGTAGACCAGGTCAAAGACCAGTTCAAAGGCAAGGAAAATCGTCACCCCGCGGGTCAGCAGGGCGGCGATCGCCCGGCCGAAATCTTTCGCCAGCCAGTAGCGGAAGTAGCCCATCGGCTTGAGCAGGTCGGTGGCAATCTCGCCGGTGTACACCGACTGCATCTGCTCGTACCAGTGGAACATGCTCAGGTAGCCGATCAGCGCCTGTCCAATCGCGGTAAAAGTGATCGCCTGGGAAAGGTCCATCCCCTCAACTTCGATCTGGTTCTGATAGAGGGCGATCATGATCGCGGCGCGCAGCAAGCCGAAGAAAAAATTGGTCAGCACGCCGGCAATTGCCGCGGCGCGATAGCTCATCTGACGCTGGAAGGCAAGCTGGCTGAGTTTAAAAAACAATCTCATCGCTGGATCACTGGCGAGCATCCTCGGGGTAGCGGGTGAATTAATTAAGCTCGTTAATCGAGCAGTTTCGTTTTAATCGGAAATTGAATTATAGGGTAAGAAAGAATCCTTGGCAATAGATGCGCCAGGGGGTTATCTGCACCTGCGAATGTATCGAGCGGGGCAGGTTACAGCTCAGTTAATTGATCCAGGACCAAAGTGTTGGGAGGAATTTGCCACTGCTGCGTGCCGAGATAGGTAAAACGGGTGATCCCTTGCCTGTCGATGATCAGCAACCCCGGGCGCTGGCCAAGGGAGAGCGCCTTGCTCTGCACATCGTACTGCTGGTAGACCGCCAGATCGTTGTCAACTAAACCGGGGAAGGGCAGCCGGTTGGTCTGGAAAAAGCTGCGGGCATTTCCCATCGTATCCGGGGCAATTGCCAGGATTTCAGCATCCAGTTCGGTAAATTTATGATAGTCCTGGCGCAACTGCGCCAGATGCCGGCGGCAGAACGGTCACATGAAGCCGCGCAGGAAAACCAGCACGACGTGTTTCACCCCGAGATAATCATTGAGCGAGACCTGGCTGCCGTCCACTGCCGGAAGGGTGAAGTTGGGTGCTGGCCCACCAGGGGAGACAAAACGGGAGGTTGTGGTCACTGCTGCGGTTTATGTGGGAGGTGATGGTAAGACTCGGCCAGCTGTCCGCTCAACTGCCGCCAGAAGATCTTCATCATGAAACGCATAATTTCGATGATCCCTCGCGGTTTGCTCATTGGCTTGCTCAGGGGTTTACCTTCGGTATGTTGGGGGTGAATCGCTGCTGGGGTGGGGAAATACACTTTGTAACCGACCGAACCCGAGTGGGGATAATCTTCTGTGCCGGTCGAGGAGCGGAAAGAGAGCTGGTCGCCGCTCAGCTGGAAGTATGCATCGGTCAGCAGGATATATTCGCTGGAGTCGATCGAATTTTTCAGCAGCCGGTGGATCAGGATCACATCTTCCCCGGCGAGCTCGGTGAACTGGCGCACCTGCTTTACAATTACCTCCCCGGTATGCAGGAAGGCCTTCAACTGCAGGTGGTGGATATTGGTGCAGGCCGGGCAGCCGCAGCCGCCATCGACCGCGTTGATCAGTTCGTTCTGTTTCTCGCGGAAAGCGTCGAAGAAGCCGACCGATTGCTTGAGCACATCTTTGGCTACCGCCTCGGGCTGACCTTTGAGGGTGGTGTAGAGGAAGACGGCATCGCCCTCAAGTTTGTTGAGTTCCAGTGGGAAGCGGGATTGATCAATCACCGCTTCGATCAGTTCGGTGATGATGTGCTCAGCGTGCAGCTGACTATTGCGGTTCCAATGAATAAATTGTGTGTAGCCGCTGATGTCCACCAAAACCAATGCTGCCTTTTCAATCTTCATGATTTTTATCCTTCGATTCAGAAATCGCTGCGGGTTGCTGTTGGGAGCTGCCACCGGAGTTTTGCAAAGAACCCTTGCTTAATTATTTGAGTAGTATCGGAGTGGAATGCTTACCTGTGGTCTCCAAAATTGTATCCGATTTAGCCATTGTTAGTAAAGCCTGCCGGGGGGGTGTCTGGCAAACCCCAGGATCAGCAGTGCGAAATAGCCTGAAATTTTCCATTAGTAATTGTAGGAAATTTACTAATTATTCCCTACAATAGTCCAATGCTTCCTATCTCAAATTCAGATATATTATAGGCAACCATCCATTTCATTTTCTCCTCCTTGCAACATGATGTCTCAACATTGCAATCACACTCCTCCCGAGACATCGAAGGCAAAGGCACCCCGAGTGAAGGCGGGGTGCCTTTGCTTAAGCAAGGGTTCTGCAAAAAATTTGCTGGTTTTCTCCAATTAAACGGGAAAAAAAATAATTGGGAAAATACCAATTTATTCTAACAAGACTCCCACGTTACTACACCGAAAATCAGCTAAGATATAGGCCATTACAGATTTCATTACAGATTTCATTTTCTCCTCCTTGCACTTGAAGGTCCAACAATAAAATTTCACTCCACTGGAGACCGAAAAGGCAAAGACACCCCGAGTGAAGGCGGGGTGTCTTTGTTTAATCTCACACAAAGTTCAGGTTGATAAAAAGTTTGGGCCTGCCCAGGCTTTTTTTATATTGGGTTGATGAATTCGCTGATCAGCTGGGCCAGCTTTTCGGGCTGCTCGATGTTGAGCATGTGTCCGGCATCTGGGACCAGGGCAAGCTGTGCCTCAGGGAGGTTTTCCTGGAGCTGTTTGCTGAAATGCGCCGGGGTCATCTTGTCGGCATCGCCGCAGATCACCAGCGTGGGGGCTTTGATCTTTGCCAATTGGTTTACAAATTTAAACGCATCGCAGGCCACAAAATCCCCATAGGTGACCGTGTGCCGGATCGCATCCATTTGCTTCCGCGCCTGCTGCACCAGCTTGGGGTCGGTGCTCGGGTGGTAGGCCCATTTGACGATTTGATCGTACACCCCTGGAGCAGCTGCAGGGATTGAAAGCTTCTCAATCAAATCGGGATTAACCGGTAGCACTGTGCCGGTGGAGACCAGCACCAGGCGGGTGACCAGCTGCGGGTGTGCCGCGCTGATCGTTTGGGCAATCGCCCCACCCATGGAGTGTCCCACCAGGATTGCCTCGGTTACGCCAATTTTTTCCAGCCATTTTACAATCACATCGGCGTATTTTTCGATCGACTGCTCGCCAAGCCCTTCTGATTTCCCATGACCGGGCAGGTCGGGAGCGAGCACGCGATGGTTGTTCAGCCTGCGCAATTGATGGGGCCAGTGCAGGTGGGTGCCCGCCGCGCCGTGGATCAAGACCACCGCGGCCTGGTCTGCATCCTTTGGCTTTGAGTCAAAATAGTAGAGTTGGTCAGTGTATGGCAAGAGTGTCTCCTCGTTGAACTACTTTTGTACGCTATCTAGTCGAGCGTTGGTGGGTGCTTCTTCAGCCACAGCATGCTGATCACCAAACCAAGCGCAATCCACAGCGGGATTGTTTTGGCGATCGTGGTGAGCTGCGAGCTGCTGAAATCTAAAAATCCGTGGTCGTGCAGGCCGGCCTTGATCAGGGTCAGGAGGATCGTGATTGGGAAAACCAGCATGCCGCCACCTGCGCCAGCCCAGAGGACAACTTTGAGGCCCGCTGAGGATTTTTGGCGGCTCACCAACCACCAGGCCGCCAGCCAGGCGCTCCACACAAGCGAGAGCAGCAGCAGGAACAGTATGCTGCGGTCCTCCACCGGCAGCCAGATGAAGGTGATCACCCCGCAGAGGATCCCGGCCCAGCGAAGTCTTAAACCAGCTTCGGGGTCAGGGTTAATCATCGGGGGTTTGATCGTGATCAGTTTCTGGGATTGGTATTCGAATCTGGATGCAGGTGCCGCTGCCTTCTTCTGAATCGATCTGCATCTTTCCGCTGAGCTGCGCTGCGCGTTCACCCATTAATACGATCCCCGGCCTGCCGCGCTCCGATGGGGTTTCGTCCAGGGATTCGGGGTCAAAGCCAACCCCGTGATCTTCAATTTCCAGCAGTACAGATTTTTCATCGGGCTGCTTCACCCGGATCCAGGCAGTGTCCTTTTCGGCGTGCTTGCGGGCGTTGCTTACCGCTTCTTCCACGATATAAAACAGCACGCTTTGCTGGCTGGTGTCGAAGGCTGCCAACATTTCCTGGTCCCCTTCCACAATCACCTGCTGATCGAATGTATCTGCCACTTTTTCAGCCATCGATTCGAGCGCAGGGATCAAACCGGCGGTCTCAAGCACCAGCGGGTGCAGGGTGAACAGCAGGTAGCGGATCTCTTTGGTCGCCTTGCGGGCCAGTTCTTCGGTCTGGAGCAGCTCTTCGTTAGAGACCGTACCGTCCCTCTCGAGCAGGCGGCGGACAAAGTTTATTCGCATCGCCAGGGCAGCCACCGTCTGCGTCGACCCGTCGTGCAAATCACGGGCGAGCTTCTTGCGGGAATCTTCCTGTATTTTGAGGATTAAGTCTGTCTGGGTGGGTTGCATGATTGAATAATACAATAAAATCAGGTTCAGGTCGAGATGCTCTCTGGTACCCATCAATTTTTGAATGATTATTGGGCTTTAATTTGGGTTAGAATAGCAGTATGCCAAAGCTGACAAAAATTTACACAAAAACTGGGGATGACGGCACCACCGCGCTCGGCTCCCGCCGCCGGGTGCCCAAAGATGACCTGCGCATCGAGGCATACGGCACCGTCGATGAACTGGCCGCCTTTATCGGCCTGGCGCTTGCCGCTGATCCCGATCAAAGCCTGGTCAAGCCCCTGCGTTCGATCCAGAACCAGCTCTTCCACTTAGGGTCTGACCTCGCTTTTCCGGAAGAGGATAAAAAACAGTTTGAGGTGCCCCGCATTGAAGAACGCCATATCCTTGCTCTTGAAGAGTTGATCGACGGTTACGCCGACGAACTTGGCCCGCTGGAGAATTTCATCCTCCCCGGCGGCACACCAGCGGCAGCCGCGCTGCAAACTGCCCGGGCAGTCTGCCGTAGGGCGGAGCGGGTGCTGGTCAGCCTGGCACGCGTCGAAAAGGTCAACCCGCTCAACCAGCAGTTCCTCAACCGCCTGTCGGATGCGTTATTCATCATCGGGCGGATTGAAAACAAGCTTAAAGGGGTTGAAGACCCGCTCTGGGATTCCCACGCCTAGCCATTGTTGATCAAATCAAGTTCGATATCCAACTGCCTCAAGAGGGGTAATTTTCCCCTGGAAAAGTTGAAACCTTTCTTGGTATAGATCGTATTAGGAAGTGAAAGTAAATTTTCTAAAATACGGAGGTCCACTGATGGACAAATATAATCGCCCCCCCAATTTTTTCTGGCCGGTAATTCTGATCGGCGCAGGCGCGATCCTGCTGCTCTCGAATATGGGGATTGTTGATCTCGAGTTTTTTGATTTGATCAATCTGATCCAGTTATGGCCGCTGCTCCTCATCGCCATTGGCATTAATTTTCTTTTTGGCCAGCGAGTTTCCTGGCTGGGCAGCCTGCTCTCTTTAGGGTTGGGTCTTGCCGTGGTTGCATTTTTCTTGCTGGCCCCCGGTTACATTGAACCGTTCAGCAGCGCAGACATGATCACTGAATCCTTCGCCGACCCGCTGGCGGGCGCTGAATCTGCCCGCGTCTCGCTGGATTTTGACAGCGGCACGCTCAAAGTTTTCCCTTTGACAGACAGCAATAACCTCGTGGAAGTTGACGTCACCCACGACCAGGATTTGACTTTCAACGCTTCTGGCAGCGCTCGCAGGAACATCTCCTTAAATCTGGATAACGAATTGAGCATCGGCTTCATCGGCTTTTTTGAGGACCAGCAAATTGTCGGGGAGGTCGGGCTGCACCCGGGCCTGCCCATCGAGCTTTCTGTAGATGTCGGCGGCGGCAGCGCTGAGCTCGACCTTACCGGTTTAGACATGACTGACCTCCAGGTCAGCAGCGGCTCAGGAAGCATCAAGCTAACTTACCCGGAGAGCAGCCTGCCGGTAGATCTCAGCGCGGGGTCTGGTTCGATCAACGTGCAGACCAGCGCGGGTTCCGAGCTGGAACTCGAGGCTGAAGTAGGTTCTGGCAGGATCAGGGTGGAAATCGCCGAGGGTGTTTACGGCGAGGTTGAGCTGCAAAGCGGCTCTGGCGGGATCACCGTCTACCTCCCCGAGGGGACTGCAGTGCGGGTCGACGGTACCACCGGTTCGGGCAGTGTTCGGGTCCCGGGTGACTTTGTCCGGGTCTCCGGCTCAGACCGGATCAGCGGTGACAGCGGCGCTTGGGAGAGCCCCGGTTTTGATGATGCTGACCAGCAGCTGGTGATCGAATTCAGCATCGGTTCCGGCAGCTTCAAGTTGGTCTACCAATAAACGATCTGGTTGGGGGAAGGGGAGCATATTTGAACAGCAATATCCAGACTGGAAGGCGCTTTGCCTTCCAGTTTTCTGTTGATTAACCTAACTAACAATTGGCGAAATTTGAACAAAACAGGAGAGAAGTAATATGCTCTTCTCTTAAATCGAAGTTCAGCTTCGATCATCAGCGCGGAGCACTGATCGGGGAGAGGGTTTGGGGTGGGGGTAAAAATAGAATATGCGAAGTTATGCTTTCAACCTTGTTTTGATTTCGGCGATAATTTCTTTGTTGAGGCTCTTCTTAAAACATTTCTTTTGTGGGGTCGATGTCGACCCCACACCCCACACCAGGGAGGCGGCCTCCCTGGAACCCTGCCATTTTGTAAACAGCCTGCATTGTCTACCTGCTCTGACCGTCATCCCATGGCAGCTGGCGTGTGATAGCGGAGGCGCGTCCCCGCCGGTGAACCGGCCCGGATTGAAATCCCCAATGCGCTATTTGGCCTCTGACCATTATTTCATAATGTGTAGAGAAAAGCTGTTTATGCTCTTCTCTTAAATCGAAGTTCAGCTTCGATCATTCGCGTATTTTGCTGATCTCAATAGCATTGTGCTTGACGCTTAGCGCATTACACAATATACTATAAAATGTGATCAGATCATTCAAGAATAAAGAAACAGAGAAGGTTTTTTCCCGTGCTTATTCTCGTAAGTTGCCTCAATCCATCCAGCAAACAGCTTATCGGAAATTGCGAATGATCAATAACTCAATAAACCTGGAAGATCTCCGCATACCGCCTGCAAACCGTCTTGAGAAGTTAAAAGGCAGCAGAAAGGGGCAGTACAGCATCCGGATTACTCAACAATGGCGTATTTGCTTTGAGTGGGCGGACGGAGATGCCTACAATCTCAAGATCACCGATTATCACTAAAAAGTAAGGTGAAAGATGAAAACACAAAAGCTAAAACCAATACATCCGGGAGAAGTATTATTAGAGGAGTTCCTTAAGCCGATGAAACTCAGTCAGAACCGGCTGGCGATCAGCATCGGGGTGGATACGCGGCGAATTAACGAGATTGTCCTGGGAAAGAGACGGGTCACAGCAAATACTTCACTACGATTGGCACGTTTCTTTGGCAACTCACCCCAGTTTTGGATGGGCCTTCAGAGTGACTATGATCTCGATGTCGCCGAGGATGAATTAGGAGACCGTTTGCAACGGGAGGTCAGGGTAATCACATCGGCATGACAGAACAGAGGGATTTTTTACCCGTGCTGGCTGACCAAAGTAAACCATTCAAGCAGAAGATCTGCGATCAGGGTCACTACACCATCGCGGGGATGCGGGTGGCGATGCACGATGGCAGCAATCCCAGGTCACCTAATAAACTTATCGAAGCGCAGCTTCGATTAAATCAAAACTGGTGTCCCTCCCAGTTTTGGTCCGCCTCCGACCACCTCTCCTCAGTTTTGCTGGTGATCAACGCCAACGGGACGGCGCAACCAAGATATTTAATTTAGATGGAGAAGAGCGGTTTTTGCTCTTCTCCTGAATCAGTGCGGAGCACTGATCGGGGTGGCTGACTGGGAGGGCGCAGCCCTCCCTTAAATAGAGCCCCTCCCCGAAGATGCAGAATGCAGAAATTAATTCCAAATCTGGGGAGGGGTTTGGGGTGGGGGTTGAATATTTTTGACTATGACATAATAAATGGAAAAATTACTTGGATAAGACTTTATTATTTTTCTTTTATGTGGGGTCGACGTCGACCCCACAGAGGAACATGTTTAATATCAGCTAGTATTGAATAGTCATGCTAATATCAAAACAAGGTTTCATCAAGGATTGTGTTAGAACAAGTCATCAATAATCCTCACTGATCGCCTTTAGCATCGGTTCCGGCATCTTCCAGTTTGTTGCGTATTAACCCAAAATTGGCTAAATATGGACCAAACAGGGAAAATTGCTCATTTAATCGGAGAAAATCCTGGGATATAATAGTACAAATTGGGTAAGATTATGATAGAATAAGTTATCAATATAGTAACTCCGTAGTGCACATCTCCTCCTTGTGCCAAGCTGCTCGCCGTACCTCCTCA
>JBDLJU010000097.1:0-10670 GCA_039714215.1 Chloroflexota bacterium
TTTGTCTCTTAAAACCCCCTGCCGAATGTGCTCCCCTCCACAATCGGCAGAAGAAGTGTAATAACCAACATCCTATTTATACAAAATAAACCCCAAAATATCCATAGGCATTTGTACTGATTTTTTGATAACAGAACAATCATTGTTATAATAGAATCATCGGTAATTACCCGAGGGAAAATCCCTAATGACTGAAAAAGTACAAATTGGAATCCTTGAAGACCATATCGCCACCGCAACCGGCTATAAAGCGCTGCTCGAAGCAAACGAGCAGCTTCAAATCAGATGGTCAGCGCAGTATTACAACGAAGTCGAATCCAGCCTGGAGGCCCACCCAACCGATGTCTTAATTTTGGATGTTGGGGTAGATAACTCCCCCATTGACCCCAACCCCTTCCCAATCCTGCATATCATCCCCAGACTGCTTGAAAAATATCCCGAGATGGCTATCTTGATCATCTCGATGTACGATCGGCGAGCATTGATCAAAGCAACCCAACATGCCGGCGCAATTGGGTATATTCTCAAAGACGATTTTGAATCCTTCGAAAAACTCGACGAGATCATCCTTGAAATCGCTGAAGGCGGAATTTATTACTCACCTGAGGTAGAACAGAGGCTCTCACGTAATGGGCAATCAACACCGCGATTAACCAAAAGACAAAGTGAGATCCTCTCATACATCGCCAGTTCACCGAACATGACGACAGGGCAGCTCGCAGAGCAGCTCAATCTGGCCCCTTCTACCATCCGCAACCACCTCTCCGACGCCTACATCCGATTAGGGGTCAATAGATTAAACTCGGCGATCGCAAAAGCTCGCAAATTGGGTTTAATTACCCCAGAAAATTAAGCTAAACTCTTTTTAATGGAGCAACAACCAGAAACTCTCCAATTATCCTTGATTTTCCACAGCATACACCTATAATCAAGATACTTGTCCTGAAATACTTTATTTCCAAAACAGATAATGTGTTTACAGCACCTGCCCTCACCAACTGGACAACCACATGAAAATCAAACCATCTCGATTTCTTCTTTGGGTATTATTTTTTGGTGCCCTGCTGATTATCCTACTGAACATTGTGGGGTTTCTCTCCCATGCCCCTTATTCTGGTTTATTGATTTCTGAAGATGGCACCAGCATTTCGAGGGTATTTGACCCGGATCAGATTGATAAAATTCATCCAGGGGACAAATTAATTTCAATCAACGGAATCCTGACCGCGGATTATCAAAACTCTCTTTCCCAACAATTTTGGCAGGGGCTCTCGCCAGGAGATACGGTAACCATCAAAATCCTCCGGCAATCTCAACCATTTTCAGCAGATTGGACATTCACCGGGCAAACCAAGTATGAGTTCAGCTACCGTTTTTTTAGCCCGATGTGGATTGCGCTCTTTTTTTGGGGATTCGGTGCCAGCGCCTACTTATCTATCCGCCCCAGCGACCACAGCTCAGATATATTTTTGATCTTATGCAGCCAAACTTCCTTATGGCTGGGATCTCATTACGGCCCTGCAGCAGCCCACCTATGGTACAACCCATTCCTGGAAAGGATCATCGCGTGGGAGCTCGCCCCGTTAATTCTTTCCTTCCACTGGCAGTTCCCAACCCAAATGAATGGGAAAGTTGGCGAAAAAAAGCACAAACTGATTATTATTTCAGCTTACCTGCTTGCAGCTGCTGGATTGGTTTATGATTTACGCCATCCTGCCGACCAACTGTTCCTCTTTGGTCTGCTGGGGGCGATGTTTCTTGGTGTAGGCTTAATTGTTTACAGATTCCTTACACATAAAGAAACCAGGAAACAATTAAAGATGATATCCATTTCCGGCCTGATTGGATACACAATTTTAGGGGTCACAGTTTTCCTGGAGATTTCAGGAATACATCTCCCACCTCCACTAGAGGGATTCCTGTTTCTTGGTTTGCTCCTGTATCCCCTGTCAGTGTTGCAAACCATTTGGTTAAAAAAGATCCCTAAGTATCAGTTTCGCGCAAATCGCTATCTAGCAGGTTTGATCTACAGCCTGATCGTTCTCCTGACCTTGATGATGCTGTTAACTTTCTTAGAGAATTTAGAAAACCCTCCAAATAACGCCGCAAGCATTTTAATTGCTTTAATCATTGCCGCGCTGACTACCCAAACCTACCCCCAATTCAAAAAGCTGGTTGACTGGTATATTTTCAAAATCCCAATTTCCTCAAAAGATTTACTGCAAAACTTCAGCAAACAACTAGATAGCACAAAAGATACCGCCAGCATTTCAACCCTGATGGGTGATTTAATTCTTCCATCTCTAATGGTCCGCCAATCTGTCTTGATCGAGATGCAGTCAAAATCCCAAATGCGGGTGCTGGATTTTCGTGGAGTTATCCAATCTCAAATCCCAGTCATGCCGCAAATCCACCAGCTGCTGGAGATTGGACCACGGGTGATCCCTCCCCAAACAATTCGGAAATTCAACAAAGAAATCCATTGGATCCGAGTAGTGCTGCCCTTGATCTTCGACAACCAGGTAATCGGAATCTGGCTGCTGGGCCAACGTGACCCCAATGACATTTACGATGAGTATGTGGTTGATCTGCTGCAAGCTCTGGCACAACAAACCACAATCGCCTTGATCCACCATCGAAAAAGTCAACGCCTGAGAAATTTATACAAAGCCAATATTGACCGCGATGAGGAGGAGCGTGCCAAATTAGCCCGCAACTTGCATGATGATACCCTCAACGATCTCGCTTTACTCCAGCGGGAGACCAAAGACCCGATCCTTTCTGAGGGCATTGACAAAGTGATTACTTCACTTCGCAAAGCAATCAACGGACTACGTCCCGAGATGCTTTCCTATGGGTTAGAAACCGCACTAAACGATCTCGGGGATGCCTTGAATGAGAGGCAATCGAAAACAGAAATAGACGTTCAGCTTGATGGCGTACCAATCCCAATTTCCGCGAATATTGAGCAGCATCTTTACCGTATTGTGCAGCAAGCCTGCGAAAATGCCCTGCGGCACGCCCAGGCCTCCCGGATCAGAATCATAGGGATCATCACTGAAAAAGCAATCCATATCACCGTTGCAGATGACGGGATTGGATTCAATGTTGAATCGACCCTTGACTTAACTAATTTAATTGCCGAGCAGCATTATGGCATTGCAGGGATGCAGGAACGGGCTAATTTAATTGGGGCGAGCCTGAATATCCAATCCGCCCCGGAAGACGGCAGCCGGATTTCTGTCTACTGGAACAATCCCAAAATCTAATCGCAAACCTCCTTCTTACAATCCTGAAAGCTTTCATAAACGTCAGCCACAAAGGTGGCTTTCTTACCTATAATTTAGTTATCAGTTTTAAGAAGGAGTAGATCATGAAAACAAAAGAAAACACCAAAAAGAACCAAATAAAGATCAAAAACCGAGCGGGCGTGTCACAAGAATTTATTCAGAAAATTTCCGAAGAATTGTTAGCCCTTCGCAAAAATAGAGCAACAGCCAGCTAACAGATCGCCAATCCGTTATTATCAATTTCCTTTTAGCTTTTCAAAATAGAAGCCTTTGGCTTCTATTTTGAATTAACACATCATCTATTCCTGATAATTCCAGGTCACCCATTTTGGATAAATAAACTCTGTTATAATCCTCCCCTATCAATTCCCCAATGGGGTTCAAATCCCCTACCGGTTAGAGCAGGCAACGTTCGACTTGACTGCAAAGGTGCGCTTAATGGCAAATATCCCCGAAAACATTGAAAATAAACTTAATTATTTACTGCCCAGAGTCAGCCGTCCCGGCCGTTACACAGGTGGCGAGCTCAACCAGATCGTCAAAGATTGGAATACGATCCCAACCAAAGTCGCTTTGGCTTTCCCTGAGGTATACGACCTGGGAATGTCAAATTACGGCCTGGCGATCCTCTATGACTTGATCAACCAGCGCAGCGACGCCCTGGCTGAGCGAACCTATCTGCCATGGACAGATATGGAAGAGCTGATGAAAGAGCACCAACTTCCATTGTACTCACTGGAAACCAAGCACCCGGTCAGCCAGTTTGATATCCTCGGGATCTCAATCCCGTATGAAACCCTGTACACCAACACACTCAATTTACTCCATCTCAGCGGTATCCCCCTGGTCAGCGCTGAGCGCACAGAAGAACACCCCCTGGTGATTGCTGGCGGGCACAGCATGATGAACCCGGAGCCGATGGCCGCTTTCCTCGATGCGGTAGTGATCGGCGAGGGAGAAGATGTCATCCTTGAGATCATTGATGTCTACCAGGCCTGGAAAACCAGCCAGGCTCCCCGACAAGAATTGTTAAAGTCACTCAGCCGGGTGTGGGGAGTCTACGTCCCGAGTTTATACCAGGCACACTACGATGAAAATGGCAACCTCTCCCACGTAGAGAAGCTCTATGAAAAAGCGCACATGCCGGTCGTTAAACGGATTGTGGCAAAGCTGCCTCCGGTCACCACGAAATTGATCGTGCCCTACATCGATACCGTCCACAACCGTATCCCAGTTGAGATCATGCGCGGCTGCACTCGCGGCTGCCGATTCTGCCAGGCAGGTTCAATCACCCGGCCAGTCCGCGAGCGCAGCGTGGAAGAAACCCTGACCGCGATTGAGGAAGCGATGGCACATACCGGCTTTGAAGAAGTCGGATTGCTCTCACTATCGTCCTCCGATTACTCCCAGGTACTCGAATTGGTCAAAGCAGTCAGCGATAAATTCGGGGAGCGGGCACTCTCAATCTCGCTGCCCTCACTGCGGATCGAGTCCTTCTCCGTTGACTTGATGGATGCCCTCAAAGAAACCCGGCGCAGCGGTTTCACCCTGGCACCCGAAGCCGCCACCGAGCGGATGCGGGAAATCATCAACAAACCAGTTCCCACCCAGCAGCTGCTCGATACCGCCCGGGAGATCTACTCTCGCGGCTGGAACAACATCAAGCTGTATTTCATGATTGGTCACCCTGAAGAAACCCTCGAAGACGTCAAAGCGATCGCGGACTTATGCAAAGCAGTCCTTAAAGAAGGCGAAAAAGTGATCGGGCGCAAGTCCAAGGTCACTGCTGGGGTGAGCACCTTTGTTCCCAAACCACACACCCCTTTCCAGTGGGTGCCTTGCGACACGCCGGACCAAATCCGAGCCAAGCAGGATTTGCTCAAACGTGAGTTGCGCGGACCGGGGCTTAAACTCAACTGGAACAACCCCGATGAGACGATGCTCGAAGCCGCCCTTTCCCGAGGCGACCGGCGCATCTCAGATGTAATCTATAAAGCCTGGCAGGCCGGAGCAAAATTCGATGCATGGTTCGAGCACTTTGATTATTCCCGCTGGCTTGAAGCCTTCGCTGCTGCCGATCTGGATCCAGATTACTACACCCACCGTGAACGGCTGGTAGATGAGCCTTTCCCGTGGGACCACATCAGCGCTGCGATCTCCCGTAAATACCTCACCGAAGATTATTTAATGTCTAAACAGGGTGAAACCCGCATCGACTGCCGGCAGCGCTGCTATGCCTGCGGAATCCTCCCCACATTTAACGAAATCCGCATGGACCACCCCGGCAAAGGGTGGATGTGCCCGGAAGTCAAACCTCGAAAGAAATCAAACCCGCTGTTTGTAAAGGTCAGCTGATCGCAACCTGCCCTGGAGCAACCTGAAGGAATTACTCGATATGCGCTACCGAATTACCTTTTCAAAAACATCCGCAATGCGTTTTACCGGCCACCTGGACCTGCACCGCACCCTGGAGCGCACCATGCGCCGCGCCAACCTTCCCCTGGCATACAGCCAGGGATTTACCCCGCGCCCAAAATTGACCCTGGCCTCTGCCCTGCCGCTGGGCTACACCAGCGAATCTGAAATTGCTGATTTTTGGTTGAAGGAGGAAATGGGATTACCCCAAATTGATGAAGCATTTAAGGCATCCCAACCACCGGGGGTAGAGCTACATCAGGTTCAAAACATCTCCTCCGATGCCCCGAAGCTGCAAACCACCCTGACCATGGCAAAGTTTAACATTACACTTTTGGACGAAATACCCAACCTCGACCAAAAAATTGCTGATTTGCTCAACCGTGAAACCATCTTGAGAGAGAAAATTAAAAAAGGGAAAAAGAAAATCTCAGATATCAGACCGCTGATCTTTGAAGTTCTTAATACTACTCCCCAAGATACAGAACAACAAAGATTGGCAATGACTCTTAAAGCCGAACCCAGCGCAACCGGGCGCCCAGATCATGTCCTCGAAGCTATGGGAATTGATCCGCTCTCTGCGCTGATCCACCGTACTGAATTGATCTTTACCTGAAATGCCTGCTTGCTCCTTATAATCATATATGCTAGTCTATTGGGGGTGCTTGTTTACTTTACAGCTTAATCTTTTCGGAGAACAATATGGCACTTATCGCTTCATTTTTATTGGCATTCATCCCTGCCCTAATCTACGCGGGGATCGTCTTTTGGCTGGATCGCTATGAAAAGGAACCTAAACGCCTGATTTTCGGCAGCTTCATTTGGGGAGCAGTCATCGCTGCCGGGGGAGCCTATATCCTCAACACGTTGTTTGGGATCGGGATCTATCTGCTGACTGACGACGAATTCATTACCGAAACGCTGACGGGTTCCATTTCAGCCCCGCTGATTGAGGAAATCCTAAAGGGATTTGCCGTCCTGATTGTTTTCCTCTTTTTCCGGTATGAACTGGACTCAATCTTAGACGGGATCGTCTATGCAGCGATTACTGCCCTGGGCTTTGCCGCGACCGAGAATGTGCTCTACATGCATCAATACGGCTATCTCGAAGAAGGATGGGAAGGGCTCTGGTCTGTGTTCTTCCTGCGGGTGATCCTCAACGGCTGGAGCCATGCCGCCTACACCGCTTTCACCGGGATTGGTTTCGCGATTGCCCGCCTCTCTAAAGGTATCCTCCTGAAACTTTTCGCCCCGCTCGCTGGACTGGCTATCGCCATCGGTGTGCATTTCTTCCATAACACGGCCCTGGTGTTTGTCGAGAGTTTGGGAGGCATGCTTCTGGTCTATCTCACTGATTGGTTTGGCTGGCTGGTGATTATCGCGATCATCGCCTGGGCAATTTGGCGAGAACGCAAATGGATCGAACTACACCTGAAAGAAGAAGTTGCCAGCGGGCTGATATCTAAAGAGCAGTACCGCATCGCCCTATCTCCTTTTCAGCGCACCTTGGAAAAAATCAACCGTTTGGGAAGCGGTGATTACCGGAAAACCCACCACTTCTACCAGCTGATTACGACCCTTGCTTTTAAGAAACAGCATGTCAGGCAAACCGGAGACCAACCTGCCAAAACTTCGGCGTTAATCGCCCAAATTCGGGAAGAAGTCGAGCAGATATCAGAAAGCCTTTAATGCTCAAAGTTGGCGCAAACAATTTTGGAGTATCTGGCCGCATTGAATACCTCAAAGGAAACGCCTTTGAGTTTGCCAATACCATTGAAACACTGTTAACAGGAAAGAGAGGAAAGCATGAGTGGAGACAAAACCCTAGAAATGTATCACCAGCTGCTCAAAGGGGATGAGTGGGCGTTGGATTTTGACGATTTCAACACCGATCAGCAGCAGGGTTTGGCCCGGCCGGATGTACAAAAACCGTGCCCGCCAGACGCAAAAACCTTTGACCTGGTCCCTCCAGATGAATTTAATGTCGGGGGGAAGTCTACGATCGAAGTGATTCGCAGCCGCGCCAGCAGCCGACATTTTACTGATCAGGGTCTTACCCTTGAGGAGCTCTCTTTCCTGCTCTGGGCTACCCAGGGTATCCGTGCAGTCAACACCGTCGATGGGATCACCTACTACCAACGGAATGTGCCCTCCGGCGGCAACCGCCACCCGATTGAAACATACCTGAGCATCCACCGGGTTGAAGGTCTCGAAGTGGGATTGTACCGCTACCTCCCAATCGACCATCAACTGGTGCTCGAGCGAGCTGATTCTGAAATCGCTGGTCAGGTGAATGCAGGATCGCTGCTGCAAAATGCGCCCCACGATGGAAAAGACTATTTCTTCATCGCCGAAAGTGCAGTGGTCTTTATCTGGACAGCGACCCCCTACCGCTCAGAATGGCGCTACAGCCTTGCCGGACCGAAGCTGGTCGCGATTGATGCCGGTCATATCTGCCAAAACCTGTACACCGCCAGCGGGGCAATTGACGCGGGCACCTGTGCGATTGGCGCGTTTGATCGACACAAGATGGACAAGATTTTAGGTATCGATGGCGACAAGGAGTTCACCGTTTATATGGCCCCCGTCGGAAAAATTTGAGGATAAAACTGGATTCTTTCAGTTCTCCGAAAATACGGACCTTTTTCGCTGAAGCTTAATTAAAAACTCCCCGCTTGGTTTGTTTCCCAAACGGGGAGTTGTGTTTCCTAAAGTTATCGTTGGTACAATTTATTTGATTCCTCAATTTTTCGATCAATCTCAGCTTTCATTGAATTGGCAATCTCGGGAAAACGAGAGGCAAGATTCTCCATCTCTTCTGGATCATTTTCCAAGTCATAAAGTTCGAGCGAAGCATCACCCATCTCGTAACCCATGAAGTAATTTAATTTGTAATTTTTCCTAATTACTGCAAACGAGCCTTGAACAATTGGCGCGG
Organism: Chloroflexota bacterium; assembly: GCA_039714215.1. GTDB lineage: Bacteria > Chloroflexota > Anaerolineae > Anaerolineales > UBA11579 > UBA11579. Next base: position 8,644 of record JBDLJU010000097.1, read on the forward strand.
TTATCGCCGAGGTTTTTAAATCAGCCGCAAAAATGCTTCTCTCTGAAACAGCACCGCCGTACGGCGGCAGCACCCTGCCCTCACACCAGGATGGAATTGGCTGGCCCCCAAGCTGCATAATTGTAGGAAGGAGGTCCACACTACTCGTCGGGGTGTAGATATCCTTCCTTGTGGTCTGGCCGGGTTCGGCAATAATCAACGGAACCTGGATCACCGGTTGGAAGAGCGCCGGACCGCTGTGAGCGTAGATCCCTCTCTCAAACATCTCCCCATGATCTGAAGTGATCATCAGGATCGTATTTTCTAACACACCATCTTCGTCCCAGGAGGTCAGCACTTTACCGAATTCCTCGTCGAGGTAGGCAATGTATTCATCATACAACTGCCGGCGTCTGTTCAATTCATCCTGGGGAAAGCCGGCAGAAAAATGGTGGTGGGGTTTTTCTAACGGGCTCCAACTATCATTGAAGGACCCCAGAAATTTAGCGCTCGGCCGGGTGGGGTCATGCGGGGGGAAAAGGTGAATATAAGAAAAGGACGGTTTTGGCAGTGCATTAACTGCTGTTCTTACCCAATCCATAATCTCCGGCATCAAATACGAGCGACCTTGATGGGCGACCGGTCCTAATGGGTACTGTTCTTTGAAAGCGGCATTAAACTCACGATAGTCCTGATTATAGATATATTTCTCAACCAGGCTTAAAACAAATGAGAGCGGGGTATCGGTATGCGGGCGTAAATACGAGGATTCCATGACCGATGCCGTGCGGAAATCATTTCCAAAAATATTATCGGAGAGCACATAGTCAATCAGGGCGGTTTCATCCGGCATCGGGAATTTTTCAAGGTCCTTCGAAAACTGATCTAAGAGAAAGATTGCCAACGGGTTCTGAGAAAATCCCATCCGGGTATAGGGGGTGCCCGCAAGTGCAGAGAAAATATTATTTGAGACTTCACCCTTAATGATCTCCCCATTAAAGTTAAACGCCCGATGATTCCAGGGATAACGGCTGGTCAGGATTGATGCGGTTCCCGGGGAAGTGAACAAGGCTGCCGAATGATGCGAATGATAGACAGTAGCCCGTTCTAAAAACTTTGAAAGGTTTGGCATCGTATTTCGAGGATAGCCATAAAATGGCATATGCCGGGCAGACCAGGCATCAAAGACCAAGACTACAATGTTAGGCAAGTTTGAGTCATTACTCGTGGCAACTTCCTGATTGGTGCTCCCTGGAAGAGCCAGCAGCGGAGAGAGTGAAAGCAGCTTAAGAATTTCACGGCGGGTTAATGTAGAAACTTGATTCATCAGCTGATATTCCTTATAAGAACAATTACCACGCCAAGCAGATTAAATATCAAGAAGAAATAGCCTAAAACCATTAGACGGTTGGCGATGGTATCAAAGATTTTTGTTATTGAAGGAATAAATTGGACAATCAGGGAAATCAAGAACAGGATCCCTAAGAAACCGAGCAATAATAGTTTCTTCTGCCAAAATAACGAATCAATAAATTGGAGCAGCAGCACAAAAGTAGAAAATTCGATGACGAACAGCAAACCAAAGGCGGCGAACCGGTTGGTTCCCCACTGGTTGGGGATGATCAAGCGCAAAAGGATCAGGGCAGATAAAATTCCGAGGATTTCAATTAAGGCAAAGGCAAGCGGATATGCAAGCAGACCAATAAACCCCCAGAGAGTATTTGATTTCGTCCATGATGGAACCAGGTCTAAGGTCCAATAAATTGTCCAAAGATTTACAGGGACCGCGCAGACGCCCAGCAAAATTCCTAATTCTTTTGAAAATAATTTTTGTTTGATTTTCACTTTGGATACCTGCCACAACCAGATTTCTGGATTATACCATAGGGAGGTTTTTGAATTTTTTAAGGGCATTGTGCAAAATATTTGGTTAAATATTGAATTGCGGTATAATACCACGCGTACAAACTAAAGCCCCCATAGCTCAGTGGATAGAGCGTCGGCCTCCGGAGCCGAAGACTGAGGTTCGAGTCCTCATGGGGGTATAA
>JBDLJU010000098.1:0-10632 GCA_039714215.1 Chloroflexota bacterium
GATCGGGGTGTGCCCGGTCTTGCCAAGAGGAGACTCTATGCCCAAAATTGGAATCGTCACCGACAGTATTGCCTGTATTCCCGAACCATTAATGGACGAGCTAAATATTCAATGGGTGCCCTACTACATCCACCGCGATGACCTGACCCTGCGGGATCGGGTGACAGCGAGGTGCGAAGATTTTTATGGGTGGATGTTGGGGGCGGAGAAAGTCCCGACGACGGCCAATCCAGCCCCCGGGGAATACTTGAGTAAATATCTACAGCTGGCAAGAGGGGGGGTTACCGAGATAGCCAGCATCCATGTCAGCTCGAAAGCCAGCGGGGCGGTGGGGGCGGCCTCGGCGGCGAAAGAAATGCTGGCAGAAAAATTCCCAAAGGTAAAGGTTGAGGTGCTCGATACGCTCAATGTGCAGATGTCGCAGGGCTGGATGGCGATTGAGGCGGCCCGGGCGGCACTCGATGGTGCGACGCTCAGCGAGATCGTCGAGATCGTTAAGAAAATGGTGCCGGTCACCCGCATGATCCAGACGGCGGATACGCTCAAGTACCTGTATCTCGGCGGGCGGATCGGCGGGGCAAAGCACCTGGTTGCTTCCGTGCTGGATATCAAGCCGATCATCAGCATGGAAGACGGGCTGATCACTGCCCTGGGGCAGGCGCGTACCACCAAAAAGGTCTACAGGTTGATGGTCAACAAGCTGGAACAGGCGGTGGGGCAGAGCGCGGTGAAGATCGCTTATGTGCATGCCGCCGCCCAGGGCGAAGCGGAGAAGCTCAAGGCACTCGTCGATCAGCGGGTGGAGGTGGTGGAATCGATCATCACAGACCTGGCTCCGGCTCTGGGGGTACACACCGGGCCTGGCACAGTCGGCTTTTGCTACTATCCAGTCCCAGATTCCGGATTGTAAAACCGAACTCTATTAAAACATAAACAGAGGCCCGCATTGGGCCTCTGTTTATGTTTTTAAATTAGTTATGCTGCTGGCGGTAAAAAATATTTTCTCTGTAACCATAAGGCGACATTGACCAGCCCGATCAGGGCAGGCACCTCGACCAGGGGGCCGATCACCGCGGCGAAGGCAACCCCGGAGTCGATCCCGAAGACCGCCACGGCGACGGCGATGGCCAGCTCGAAGTTGTTGCTGGCGGCAGTGAAGGATAATGTCGCGGTTTTGGCGTACCCGGCGTTGATCTTGCGCCCCATCCAGAAGCTGACCAGGAACATGACCACAAAATAGATCAGCAGCGGGACCGCGATGCGGAGGACATCCATAGGGATCTGGACAATCAGGTCGCCCTTGAGGCTGAACATCACAATAATGGTGAAGAGCAATGAGATCAAAGTAATTGGGCTGATCTTGGGGATGAACTGCTCGTGGTACCACGCCTTGCCTTTTTTACGGACCAGCAACCAGCGGGTGAGAAAACCGGCGATAAACGGGATCCCCAGGTAGATGAACACGCTTTGGGCGATCTCGCCGATGCTGATCTCAACCACGCTGCCCTGCAAGCCGAACAGCGGGGGGAGTTTGGTGATGAAGATCCAGGCGTACAGGCTGTAACCGAGCACCTGGAAGATGCTGTTGAATGCCACCAACCCGGCGGCGTACTCGCTGTCGCCTTTGGCCAGCTCGTTCCAGACGATCACCATCGCGATGCAGCGGGCCAACCCGATGAGGATCAGACCGACCATGTATTCGGGGTAGCCTGATAGGAAGGTGATTGCAAGTGCGAACATCAAGACTGGACCAATCACCCAGTTCTGGAGCAGGGAAACGCCGAGGATCTTCCAATCGCGGAACACGTCTCCGAGCTCTTCGTAGCGCACTTTGGCGAGCGGGGGGTACATCATCAGGATCAGCCCGATGGCGATTGGGATGTTGGTGGTGCCGACCTGGAACTGGTTAATGAAACCTTCCACGCCGGGGATGAAATAGCCTAAACCGACGCCGATCGCCATTGCCAGGAAAATCCAGAGGGTCAGGTAGCGGTCCAAAAATGAGAGTTTGCTGGTCGTTTTTTGCACGCGGGTCTCCTTGTGAAGGGCGGAATTTTTAAGTTGATTAAATTATCAGGGAGAACATCGGGGTTGGCAAGGGAGGTACAGTAGTCAGTAGTCGGTGGGCAGCTGCTTTCTTTTGGCGTCGAGGCTTTAGCCGGGGTTTTTTCAAGTGCAGGGGCGACCCTTGTGGTCGCCCGAACTTTTGAGCTCAGGAGGGGGCACTGCCAACTATAACCTACCTGCTACCTGCTGTCATCTGTAAATCTCACTTCCCCTGGATGGCAGTTTCTAAACCGCTGACGAATTCTGGCGAGCTGAGGGCAACTTCGTCTGCGCCGAGAGTCAGCGGGGGCGGGGAGATTTTGGCAGTCCATTCTTCCAGGTAGCCCTGCAGCGTGGGCAGGTCGTCGATGGTGACGATCGTGTTGAGGTCGATCGACCGGCCGCGGGCTTGCAGACGGTCGCGCAGGGTGTCGAGGGGGGCAGTCAGGTAGATGTAGAGCTCGGGGGCGGGAAGCCCGGCGCGCAGCGAGAGGTAGGCCCGCTCGCAGAGCAGGAATTCGTCTTTGTCGAGGAACCCTTTATGGTGGAAGAGACGGGTGTAGAGATGGAAATCCTGGTCGAGGCCGCCGTCCTGCACGCCAATCCCGCCTGCGGCACGGATCTCTTGTTCTTGCTCGGCGCGGGCGAGCAGGTAATCGAGCTGGTTCTTAAGGGCAAAACGATGGGGATCGACGGAGAAGAGCGCCTGGTAGGGGCGGTCGGTGTGGCTCTCAAAATATGCGGTGAGACGGGGAAGCTGACCAAGGGTTTCTGCCAGGGTAGTTTTACCAGAGGCATTGTTTCCAATAATCGAAATAATCATTAATATCTCCAGTCGTCAGCTGAAATTTATGCTTTATAGGTTGCCACGACTTCGATTTTTCCGCGGATATTGTGATTGAGTTCTTCGAGGTGTTCTGCGGGAATCCACCACTCGGTGTGGTGTGCAGCGCCGACGGTCTGCACGGGGTACTTGTCGATAAATTTTTTCGCAACTTCAAAACGGGTGACATAGCCAATCCCGTATTCTTTGACGTTCCAGGTGCGGGTGATCAGTGCGGCGTAGTCTTCGTTGGTCACCGGGTAAAAGAGGGGCTGCTCCTCCAGGCGCGGCGGCCAGCGGGTGAAGCTGTTTTTCTTGAGCAGCTTGTATTCCGCCGGGCCGATTGGGCGGTAGAGGGTCACAGTTTTTGTGTAGGCCATCGCAGCTTAATTATAGCCGCATCCCGTCTTTTGACAGACGATAATCCAGTTCCCAAAGGGCATTTTTATTGCTGTCGAAGAGCAGCATTTGCCGGGCGGAGGCATAATCCACCCAGCGGTAGGAGAGGTGTTCGGCGGAAAGGTGGATCTCGCTGTTTCTGGCATGCACCCCAAAGGAGTATTCTGGGATCACCAGAACCGCCGGCCCCCAGAGCATGCCGGCGGCATGGGGGGCAGGGATCGTGGCACAGGAGTCCAGCGCGATGAAATCTGCGCTTGGGTCAATCCCGGTTTCTTCGTGTGTTTCACGGCGGGCAGCTTCGAGTGGGGTTTCGTCGTCCTCGCCCCCCCCGGCAACTGCTTGCCAAAAATCGCCAAAACTTGGGCTGCGCCGGTAGAAAAGTGCATATTCACGCTCTCCATCCTTGGTATAGCGGTAAGGGATCACAATTACCTGAAAGGGAGCGCGTGCCACCAATTCTCCTAGAACTCAAATACCGGTTTGATCACCGGGTGCTGCTTCTTGTTGGCGATCTGGCGCAGGGCAGTGTCATACCCCTCCAGCGGATAGCGGTGAGTGACCATCCAGCCGATATCGAGCTCGCCGCTGGCCATCATTTCAAGAGTAATCGCGAAAGTGCTGGTCGTTGACCCCTGCCAGCTTTCGGCGTGGTCGTAGATGTAGGAAGCCGTGACGGTCAATTCCTGGATAAATACGGAGGTCCAGTCAATCCCTTTGGCGAGACCGGGCACGCCGACGATGATTACCTGCCCGCCAGGTTTGGTGAGACGGAGGGCATCATCGAGGGTGCTGTCTTTGCCGAGGCACTCAAAGGTGCGGTCGACCCCGCCGACGAGGACGCGCTTGCCGAGCATCGGCTTGTAGAGCGCCGCGTTGGTGCGCTCGGTGATCTGCTGGTAGAGGTCGCCGCCGGAGAGTACCTCAGTAGCGCCCAGCCTGCGGGCGGCATCCGCCTGGAAGGGGTAGCGGGCGGTGATTATAATATTGGCTTTGCTGCCGAGGGCGCGCAGGGCGGCCAGCTGCATCAGGCCGATGGTGCCTGCGCCAAGGATCAGCACGGTTTCATCATCGGCAGGCATGTGTTTCAAGGCGGCGTGCAGCCCGCAGGCGAAGGGCTCGACCAGCAGGGCGTTCTCATCGCTGACGTTGTCCGGGACGCGGTAGAGCTGGGATTGATGGGCCGTGAAGGTCGCGCTCCAGCCGCCGCCGGTTTCCGTGCAGGCGCCAATCGCCAGCCCGGGGCTGAGCTCGCCGGCGGTGGTGTGGATGCAGCGGTTGGGCTGACCGGCCTGGCAGTACGCACACCATGCCTCGGGGGGGAAGCCGCGCGGGGCGCACCACAGGGTCGGCTCGACGGTGACCCGATCGCCGACCTGCCAGCCCTGCACGGCGGGGCCGACCTCGACGATCGTGCCGACATTTTCATGACCGAGGGTGAAGGGGGAGGAAGAGAACGGTTCGTAGTAGGTGCTGGTATGCAGGTAGACGGTGCTGGTATCCGTGCCGCAGATGCCGGCAAGGCGGGTGCGCACCTTGACCCACTCAGCGCCGGGCAGTTCCGGTTCGGGGACCTGCTTGAGGCTGGTGCAGGAGAGCCCGCGCCAGAGCAGCGGCGGGTAAATTTTTTCGGCGAGCTTGCCGAACACATAGCGGGGAATCGTGAGGTGAAATTGGATCGCTTTCATCATATTGATCATAACATTTTTTGGGGTCAGGAGGGGAGGGTTAGATGCCTAAAATATTGCAGGGGTTTCCCATTTGGACTCGAGGCTTTAGCCGGGTGTTTTATTTCAATAGTTATTGCTAATCCACCCCCACCTGTCTGGCAAATTTAATCAGCTCCTGGACGCGCTCGAAGGCGTCCGGGTGGGTGGAGAGCAGTTCGGCCATGTTCTGCTCCATGCTGGTTTTACCGCGGGCGAGCTGCATGACCGCCTGCTTGACGTCTTCATAGGAGGGATTCTGCGGGCTGAGCTCGAGGAAAGCGAGCGTTTCCAGCGAGGCCTGTAAGCTGCCACTGCTGAGCAGCCCGATCCGGTCGGCGCTGAGCTCTTTTTTGCGGGAGTAGTTGAGCAGCAGGAACTGGAAGGCGATCCCCAGCAGGGTGCCCTGGAAGGCGTTGTCCGCCTGGTAGGCGAGCACGCTGAGCCAGCTGTGACCCATCCCGATATGGCCGAGCTCATGCCCGATAACGAACTTGCGGTGCGCTTCCCCGGTGATCGCCGACCACAGTCCGTGGTTGATGATGATGAAGTCTTTCCCAAAATCGCTGGCGGCGGCGTTGATCTTCCTGGTGGGGTTGAGGTAGATGTCCATCTCCGGGAGGCGCCATTTTTTACGCACGTCCTGGACCAGCTGCCAGATATCGGGGTGCTGGGATCCGGTTACCGGGATGTAGCGTTCCATGCTCTGGCGGCGGAAAAAGGTGAAGTAACCCCAGGCGAAGACCAGCCCAAGGAGGAACAGCCCGCAGCCGAGGGTGACGGTGGCGAAGAACAGCGAGACGACGATGCCGATGCCGAAGGTGAAGAACATCGCGGTGGTCTCTTTAGGGTGGCGGTATTTTTTCATCTGGGTCCTCGCAGGCAAAAGATTGATTTTAGGATACTCTGAAAAAAGAAAGGTTGCAAGCAATGCGGTGTGCGCTCAGGCCGCACCGAGGATGCCTGGTTTAGATCAGCAACCATTGGCCGCTATCACTTCATTCGTTTTCCCCAATTTAACAAAAACAACCATGCCACGACGATATTGATTGGCTTCAACACCCTCCAGAGAAAGAGCTGAAACCACGTCCAGCGAAAGCTGTAAATGAAATTAGCGACTAGCCAGCGGGCAGTGAGCGCCCGGCCTAAGGGGCTTCTCAATACACGGCGTTTATAGCTTTTGAAATCAAACCTCTGATCTTTGAAAGCGGCAATGATTGCATCTGCGGCGATTTTGCCGTACCCCAGCGCGAAGCTGATGCCTTCACCAAACAGCGGGTCAACGCCGGCCGCATCGCCAACCAGGAGGACGCGCCTGGAAGAAAAGCAATTATCAGGGGTGAACCACAGGATGGGATGCCCTTCCAGTTTGAGTGTGCTGGGATCAAAACCATGATTTCCCATTTCAGTGTACAGGATTTCTTTAAGCGGGGGGCGATGCTTTCCAGGAAACAGGTTGGCGTCATAGATTCCCCAACAACGCATGGGGAGACCGCCGACCTGCGTTGGGAAATCCCAGACATAACCCGCAATGCCATGCGGAACAGGGAGGAAATCGAAGAATGCCTCGGTGTCACTGTGCCGGGATGCGGATTGATCTGTGCCTGGGGTGATCACTTCCAATACCCGTGCCCTGGAACCAGGCGTATTGGGGAAAATACTGCGTCGGGTTGTCCCATTGGAACCATCTGCACCAATTACCACCTGTGCATGAAACTCACCCTGGTCCGTCTGCACGATCGCGAGATCATCATCCAGGGATAAGTCTCGCACTCTCACGCCTTCCCTGATCGTTATTCCCTTTTCCCTTGCCCTGGTTGCTAGCCATGCGTCGAATTCATCGCGCCTGATGATCCGCAGGGCATGCCCCCTGGGGTTCGTAAACTTTGGCCCCTTTCCTTTGAAATCGAGGTGAATGGAATCTGCCTTCACGCAGGGCACCTCGCTCACGTCCAGCCCGAGATTGTCCAGGAGGATTTCAGCATCGATGACCAATCCGCCGCCGCATAATTTATCGCGCGGATAATGATCTTTTTCCAGTACGAGGATCCGGGGAGCGATGTGCGGGTCAGACTGTACAAGATGCAGTGCGGTAGATATTCCCGCAGGACCTCCCCCGATAATGAGGATGTCAATTAATTCCATAAAATTAATCCCGATATCGCTGTCGTGATGATTGCCATCCTCTCACTCTACCATAACTGCCGGTAATTAATCCTGAGATTAAGCAGATCAAATAGACCCATACAGCAGTGTGCCCCCAATCTGGAATATTGAGAGACTTGGTAAAATTAGATCACAAACTATTGCGAGAGCCATGTTGATGAACGCACAAAAACACAAATTCTTAATCCACAGTAAAGCCCCGATCCGAATCTGTGACCTCGGCGGGTGGACGGATACCTGGTTCGCCGGGCACGGCCGGGTATTTAATATCGGCGTGTCGCCCTATGCCGAGGTGCAGATCGCCGCAGGGGTTACGGCAAAAGCAGCAGGCAGGATCGTGATCCATGCCGAGAATTTCGAGGAAAGCTACACGTTTGATCCCCTGAAGAACTCGTCCAGCCTGGGCTGGAAGCGCCACCCGCTGCTTGAGGCCGCCATCGAGTATATGTCTCCCCCGCGTGATCTTGACCTCGAGATCACGATCCGCTCACAGGCGCCTGCGGGAGCGGGCACCGGCACCTCTGCAGCGGTGAGCGTGGCGCTGCTTGGGGGGTTGGATGCGCTTTCGCCTGGGAGGATGTCGTCCCACGAAATCGCCGAGGCAGCCTGGAAGGTGGAGACCGAGCTGTTGGGCCAGCAATGCGGGGTGCAGGACCAGCTTTGCTCGGCGTACGGGGGGATCAATTACATCGAAATTGAGCGGTACCCGCATGCCAGTGTAAAGCAGCTTAATCTCACCGGACAGATTTATCAAGAGTTGGAGGGGCGCCTGGCGCTGATCTATCTGGGGAAATCACATGCTTCATCAAAGATTCATGAGCTGGTGATTGCAGCCATGGAAGGGCTTGGTCCGGAGAACCGCTATCTGGAGGCGCTGCGCGCCACTGTGCCGGCTGCCCGTGACGCGGTCAACGCCGGGGACTTCGACGACTTGGGGCAGGCGATGGTCGAAAACCATCGCGCCCAGCGGGAACTGCACGACGGGCTGGTCAGCGCCGAAGCAGACCGGGTGATTGAGGTTGCCCGCGCTCACGGTGCGATCGGATGGAAGGTGAACGGCGCAGGCGGGGACGGCGGTTCGCTGACGCTGTTATGCGGAGAGCGGTTGGATGTGAAAGAGACCATGGTCCGCGAGATCGAGGCAGAAAACCCCGATTTTAAAAATTTACCGGTAAGCTTGTGCCGCAAGGGGCTTCAGGTTTGGCGGCAGGCTCTCTGAGGAGCCAGGCAGAAACAATTCCTCCTTTCGCATCTTTCAGAAAGACAGGGATGAAGGGACTAAACTAAAGGGCGTCAATTCGGTTTATTGGAGAAATTATCGTGTCTCCAGGATGAAATTAATCTCTTTGTAAGTTAGATGGAAACCTGTCAGGTTTTAAGTAATCAAATTCCAATTCATTTATCCAGTATCTAAAGATTCAAAAGCGCTATATGTGGGGGATTTCAGAGTATTTTGATTTCTTTAAACGCAGATTCAAATAAACTTCAACCCTTGTCAAATCTTCATTTGGCAAGAAGTATAAAGTGGTAGAATATCCTCTATGCGTTTCACTGAATTTGACAAGAAAATAAGATCAAGATCAATATGGACAATATAACGACACTAATAATTTACTTCGCTGGGTTTACAATTATTGCTTCTGCATCCAAACAAATCGGGGGATTTTTTAATCGATTTAAGCTGCCGTTAATTAGCGGTTTCTTGTTTACGGGCTTAATTGCTGGGCCATATGTCTTGAATTTGCTCACTGTCGAATCGATAGAAAATTTACGATTTATTGATGAGATCGCTTTAGCTGTAATCGCCTTTGCCGCTGGTCATGAACTTTATATAAAAGAATTGCGTGACCGCATCAACACAATATCATGGGTGCTTGCCGGGTTGGTTATTTTTACTTTTCCTTTAAGTGTTGTCGCTATCCTGGCTTTGGGGAAATACTTACCATTCATGCAGTCCTTACCTTTTGTAGGTCAACTTGCGATTGCATTGATGGGCGGAGCGATTTTAGTAGCACGATCTCCATCTTCTGCCATTGCGATTGTAAATGAACTCCGAGCGCGGGGGCCTTTCACAAAAACCGTTTTAGGGGTTACGGTTATCATGGATGTGGTTGTTATCATATTGTTTGGAGTAAATTCATCCATTGCAGATGCATTGTTAACCAACCTGCCTTTTAACCTTGGATTTGTCCTTCTGCTCCTGTTTGAATTAGCTGTATCCATTGGTAGCGGATACCTTGTCTACTTGGTTTTACAATTCATCTTATCAACTAAATTGCACCAATACATAAAGATAGGATTGACCTTAATCTCCGGATATGGTGTTTTTATATTCTCAAGCGCATTAAGGACATATACCCATCAAGAACTGCCTTTTGAGATTTTGATTGAGCCATTGTTAGTTTGTATGATCGCTGGGTTTATGATTTCCAGCTTCAGTCCATATCGAGATGACTTTACCCGCATATTACACCAGGTTGGACCACCAATTTACATTCTTTTCTTTACTCTGACTGGCGCTTCTCTAGCATTGGATATCTTATTGAAGACCTGGCCAATTGCCCTGGTTCTATTTGTTGTGCGCTTAATTGGTATATTTGTGGGTTCGTTTACGGGGGGAACAATAGCCAAAGCCCCAAAGCAGCATAATCGGTTAAGCTGGATGGCCTATGTAACACAGGCCGGGGTTGGACTGGGTTTAGCGAAAGAGGTTGCTGTAGAATTTCCGGCCTGGGGTGACGCCTTTGCGACTGTGATGATTGCAGTGATCATCCTAAACCAAATTACCGGTCCGCCATTCTTTAAGTGGGTTATCAATCGTGTTGGTGAATCGCACCTTAGAGCATCTCCGGCTGCTTTCGATGGCATCCGTGATGCGATCATATTTGGCTTGAAAGCTCGTTCAGTCACGCTTGCCCGCCAACTCCAAAAGCATGATTGGCAGGTGAAGGTGGTTTGCCTGAATCCGACTGAAGTTGATGAATTTGATTCTGCGGATATTGATTTGCATTTAATTGAGAGTATCGATCTGGATACGCTTAATCAACTTGACAGCATGAATGCTGATGCGATCGTGTGTTTTTTGCCTGATAACCTGAGTTATAAAGTTTGTGAATTGGCTTTTGAAAACTTTGGGACTGAGACTTTAGTAGCGCACCTAAGAGACTGCGAGGATTATGAAAGATTTCAAAAATTGGGGGTTTTGGTTGTCGAACCGCAAACTGCGGTTATCAGCCTGTTAGAGCATTATGTGCGTTCGCCAGTGGGGACCTCCCTGCTTCTTGGGCGGGACGAGAACCAGGTTATGACTGATTTAGAAATTCGAAACCCAAATATTTCTGGGGTGACTTTGCGAGATTTAAGATTGCCTCTAGATGTACTTGTGTTATCCATCCAGCGTGGAGGACAAACTCTGGTCTCCCGCGGTTTTACAAAATTCCAGCTAGGCGATAGAGTGACAATGGTAGGTCCAAGAGAAAAATTAAAAGAAGT
>JBDLJU010000099.1:0-10608 GCA_039714215.1 Chloroflexota bacterium
AGACGCCCTCGTGGCGCTGGAAGGCCGGGCCGTGGAAGCGCTGACCCACCGCTTTGAAGCTGGCGACGATCAAGCCATCGGTAAAACCGAAGCCGTGCGAGCGCTGGCCCTGATCGGTGACCCGCGCTCGATCTCCACACTCTTCGCCGCCTGGGAAAACGGTTCACAGATGCAGCGGCACTGGGCAGAACGCGGGCTCGGTAATATGGGGGTTGGGATGGAATTTTTCAAGCCTGGGGAGTAAACCCAGTTTCTCCTGCGAATTCTCCTGCGTTGGCAAGAAGATACTAAACCGCCCTTTTCATTTCTCAAACCCGATCATCTTTGACTATGCGCAGCATTATGCACACTGGTTTGTCCCTAGAGTGGAAACTCATTAAATCGGATCACAGACTTGATGGCCCCGAACTTCGTTTAATCAAAAAAAGGTTTTGGTTTGCCAAAACCTTTTATCAAACCGAACTTCGTTCGGTCAAAAAAGGGCGGGATCACCCCGCCCCTACCTGAACGAAATATAACTTAAAAATTACCAGCCTGACTCAGCCCCCGAACGCCCACCAGGCATACAACCCCACCTGGATCACCCCAAGGGCAAAGCGGGTGAAAAACGCCCAGGGTGATATTTTTGATGATTAAAGATAACGTAACCAGACATAACCACTTGCCAGGGTTAAGGACATCACCGTAGTGATCACGCCATACCGAAAAAATTTTCGGAAGCTGATCGGGTGACCGCTTTTTTCAGCTAAGCTGACCACAATCACATTGGCAGCTGCACCTACGATAGTTAAATTCCCGCCCAAATCTGCGCCTAATGCCAGAGACCACCACAAGGGTTCCGCAGGCATTACTTGGGCTAAACTCTTTACAATCGGGATCATCGTAGCCGTATATGGGATATTATCCACAATACCGGAAACAATCGCTGAAAACCAGATTAACAAGATGGATGTCAAAGACAAGTTTCCACCTGTCAAACGCAAGGCAGCATCAGCAATGATCTCGATCAAGCCCACTTCAACAATCGCCTCCACGGTAATGAATAACCCGAAGAAAAAGAACAGCGTTGTCCATTCAATTTCCCGCAATGCATTATGGGGGTCAGTATTACTCCAGAGCATGAGAAGGGTTGCACCAGTTAGCGCAATCGTTGCTGGTTCCAGATGCAATGCGCCGTGCAATAAAAACCCAAGGGTCACTACGGCCATTATAATTAATGATTTCCGCAGCAATAAAGGATCCGTGATCAATACTGTAGAATCTAAATCAGATATCATTGTCTCAGGTTGATGATGAACAATTAGATCCTTCTTAAACAAAAATCGTGAAATACCGATGAACACCAATAGCACTATTAATGATATCGGTCCCATATTGGATAGAAAAGTCACAAAATCAATTCCCGCAGCGCTGCCGATTAAAATGTTGGGAGGATCACCAACCAGGGTTGCCATACCCCCAATATTGGAAGCCAGAATTTCGGCAATCAAGAAAGGTATAGGACTGACCCGCAAGGATGAGGCAACAAATAAGGTTACCGGGGCAATCAAAACAACTATGGTTACATTATCCAAAAAAGCTGAAGTAATTGCTGTGATGACAGACAGGATTACAAGCACCCTGAAAGGATCACCTTTCCCGAGGCTCACCGCCTGAAATGCAATCCACTGGAATAAACCCGTCTCTTTCAAGATGTTAGCGATAACCATCATCCCGGCCAGGAGAAAAATCACATTCCAATCAATGGAATGGAAGGCTGTCTCTTGAGGAATCACGAACAGGATCATCGCCAATCCTCCCAAAAGGGCAGAAATTGTGCGATGAATTTTTTCGCTGACAATCAGGGCATAGGTCAAAAGAAAAATGCTTCCTGCTAACCAAATGGAATTCATATCTTCCCTCCAGAAAGGTCAACATCCTTCTTTTTCTGAATGCACAGCGATAACAATTCCAACAAATTGATGTAGCCAATTACCTGATAACACTCATCAACTAGCGGCAAGCCAGGCAGTTTGTTGTCGTGCATTCGCTTGAAAGCTTCTTTAACAGTTTCTCCCTGTTTGACCCAAACCGGGGGTCTCATAGCATCTTTGGCTGTGATGGCACGGGTTTTCTTTGCGTAAGACATTAATGTTTCAAGGTCTGTTGTTTCACTTAAGAACTCTTCAGGTAATATGTGGAAAAAAAGGTCGTCAGCCAACACGCTCAGCTCTAATAATCCAATTAAACGTCCATCTTCAGCAACTACTGAGGAAACATGCACCCTCGGATGTTCCAGCATGGCCCGAGCGACATCATCCAACACGGTCTCTCCCTGAACAATTGTTGGTTCCAGGTCCATAAGGGAATTCACTAACTCTACGGGAGTATCCCGTAGAACGGACCACTCAGATCTGAGCGCAGGCGGGGATACTTCCTTGGGAGTTTCGGGAATTGTTTTGAATACCCCAATTGCTTGTGAAACCGGCAAAACCACCATCATTCCGCTATTCGGCCGATCAAATCCGCCGACGATTCGCTCGACTTCAGCAATCGCTTGAGCCAATAATTTTTCATCTTCGAAAACCGCGATCAAAGTTCGAGTTTGAACCTCTTTGGCTTCGAATAGTTTATTGATCGCTCCTAAGCCAACTCGATCGAGCCAGAGACGGGAGGCATGCCCACCCACGCTGTTCAAAATTGTGGTACCTGGCACCCCTATTTCCCGCCAAACCTCCAATATAACTGGCAATTCACTGATCTCATTTAAAATAACGATTAGTAAATTTGACATTTGTTCTCCTTAATTAATTATCCAAAATCCAAAAAAATCTTCCCCAAATAATCTTTTTAGTTTTTTGCATTGTTAAAATAAATACTTCTAACGTATATATAAATCTTGGTGCTCCATAAGGTATGAACGTCCCAAATAAGACGCTCCCAGCACAATAACAGATAGCGCAATCGCTACCACGAGTTGGATCGGCTGCTGTAATATGCCGCGTGGCCAAATAAGCAAGGCGGGGAATAAAAGCAGCGAGATCCGTATCCCAAGCAACCAGAAGGGGCCTTGGTTTTGAAATGCTGGATTTTTTAATTTATATCCCAACCAGGCAATCCCGATTCCAAGCACAGTACCCACAATCACTTCAACAATTAACAGTCCCGATATCGGTTGGTGGCCCTGCCAGCCTAACAGGAGGAAAATGGCAAAAATAATGCCAAAACCGAACCAGGAATTCAATGGGGCTGGGAGTGTCGTTTTATAATGACCTAACCGGGAATATTGACGCAGCCAGACAAACGCCATCACGCTGACCGTTGCGGCTGTGATTGGTGAGACCCCACTAAAAAATGAGATCCAGTAGGCAAAGTATACTTGTCCTACCCCGATCCAGGAATCATATTTCGAACGGAATTTTCGAATCAAATATAGTCCAAACAACGCAGAGATTAACCCATTAAAAGCTGCGCTGAAGATCCCCCCTATATAGTGATTAGGGGATTGGATTGCCACATCAACCTCGGTGAGCAGAAAGACCAGAGAAAGGGCCCCGACTAGGCTCATATAACTAGACCCAGACTTTGGTTCGCTTGCCCTCCAGATCATACTGGCGACAATCATGCCAAATAGAAGCCCACTAGGCCAACCATAACCACCAACGTACCATAGGAAAAAACTAAATACGAGCACAGTGATCCCCCAGAGGATAATACTGGACCATCCTCGCCAACTAGCCGTGGACATTCTGCGAATATTTTGCCAAAGAAGCAGCGGAATCACCATACCCAGGATGGTCTCCCAAGGTATTGGGATTTCACCAGGTGGGGGGAAGAATACTAGCAAAACACCAGCCACGATTACTAATATTGCCCATCTCGGGCGGGAGGGCTTAGCATTGAGCAATCCAATCAACAATAAGAGAATAAACAAAGAATGTTCAAATTCAATCATATTTTCTTTTCCTATAACTGATAACGCTTTGATACCTGAAAATTTTTATCGCCTACTTTCACAGCCTCAAAGAGTAGAAATTTTTGGCAGCTAGACCATTTCACTACACCTTTGAATTTTTCCTCTTATACCATTTTTCAATCTCAATAGCAACAAATATCACTGCGCTGATAGCGATTTGCCAGGAATTTAGCCATTTGAGATCGTGTGATGTGGCAAATACTATTGTTGGCCAATAGAGCTTATTAGTATTCCAACCCCAGCACCCGATACCCTGTGATCATTACCAGGCGAATTCCAGCCATACGGCTGGTTTCAACGGCTTGTTTGACCTCAGCACAGGGTGAATTTGGCATGCCAATAAGCCCAATAAAGGTTACCCCCTTTCCAAACAGGTGCTCAGCCCCCGAAAGCCCACCAGGCATACAACCCCACCTGGATCACCCCAAGGGCAAAGCGGGTGAAAAACGCCCAGCCGCAGCCGAGCATCAGCCCGCGGGTCACCTGCCAGGCTTCACTGCCGTTTTGCTCAAGGCGGAAAAACTCATGGATATAAAGTGCCAGCGGAGCGAGCAGCAGTCCCGCGATCGGGGTCAGCACCAATGAGGCGGAAAAAGCAGTGATCAGCGCAATGGCGATCCCGCGCCACGAGGCGCCCGCCTGCCGCGCCTTGCCGCCCATGAAGAGGTTATCGGCGGCAACCGCGGCGATGGTCAGCAGGCTGATCGGGATAAAGAACCAGGCTGCCCGGGTATCAAAGCCGGTCACCAGGGCAAAGATCAATGTCGCTGCCCAGATGATCACGTTGCCGGGAAAGATCGGGACAACCAGGCCAAACAAACCAAATGATGCGATCACCAGGATCACCCAGGGGAAAGCGATCCCCAGTGCATCACCTAAAAATTCAATCATTAACGCTCCTTCTCAATCACTTCGATGCCGCCCATCCAGGGGCGGAGTACTTCAGGGATCACAATCGAGCCGTCGGCTCGCTGGTTGTTTTCCATGATGGCGATCATCACCCGCGGCAGGGCCAGGCCCGAACCGTTGAGGGTATGCACCGCCCGCGGGCTGCCGCCGCCTTCTGGCTTGTAGCGGATCATCGCCCGGTTGGACTGGAAATCGCCCACATTGGAGATCGAGGAGATTTCGAGCCACTCCTGGCATCCCGCCGACCAGGCTTCCAGGTCGTAAGAAATTCGGGCAGCCTCGCTGGTATCCCCGGCGCATTTGAGGATCACCCGGTAGGGAATCCCCAGCAGCTGGCAGGTCTCTTCGGCATCCGCCACCATCTTATCTAATTCATCATATGAGTCTGCCGGCAGGCAGTACTTGTACATTTCAACTTTGTCGAACTGGTGGCCGCGCTTGATTCCGCGCACATCCCGTCCGGCGCTCATTTTCTCACGGCGGAAGCAGGGCGAGTAGGCGGTGTAAAGCAGCGGTAGGTCGGCTTCTTCAAGCACCTCGTTCATATGCAGGCCGGTCAGCGATACTTCCGAAGTGGGCTGCAAATAGAGGTCTTCCTCGTGGTCTTTATACAGATTGCCTTTGAACTTGGGCAGCTGCCCGGCGCCGTAGAGAATCTCGCCGCGCACCACGAAGGGACCGTAGACCTCGCGGTAGCCCTGCCTGGCGTGCAGGTCGAGCATAAAGTGGATCAGGGCGCGCTGCAGGCGGGCGGCCACGTCGTAGAGCACGTAGAAACGTGAGCCGGCCAATTTTACGCCGCGCTCAAAGTCGATGATATCCAGTTCGGGGCCGAAATCCCAGTGCGCCTGGGGTTCAAAGTCAAACTCAGGGTGGTTGCCCCAGCGGCGCACCTCAACGTTGTCCTCTTCGGTAAAGCCAGCGGGGACTTTGTCATCGGGGATATTGGGGATGATCGACAGCACGGCGTTAAGCTGCTCTTCAAGCAGCTTGACTTCCTCGTCGAGGGCTTTGATCTTGTCCCCCACCACGCGCATCGCCTCGATCTTGGCTTCGCGCTCGGTTTTGTCTTTCATCCTGCCGATCTCTTTAGAGACCGAGTTGCGCTCACCTTTGAGCGCTTCTACTTCCTGCAGAATTTCACGCCAGCGGGCATCAAACTCAACCGCTTGATCAACCGGCGCGGGATCCATACCGCGTTTCTCCATCCCGGCACGGACAATCTCGGGGGTTTCCCGGATCAATTTCATCTCTAACATGGCTGCACCTCCGTAACATTGGAAGGACTTAATCGTCCTCTGCAAGTAATTGAAGCATCGCTTCAACAATAATAAACGCCCGCCCGTCCAGCAGGACGAGGGGGGCGCTCGTGGTGCCACCTGCATTTGCTAGCGCAACTGATCTTGTTGCGCCAGCCTCAACACGCAGTAACGGGCGCACCCGGCCCTTTTACAAAGCACATCAGCGCTCTCCTGCAAGGGCATTGGGCAATCTTGCGATCGCATGGTGGAGGGGATTTCACGGTCCGATCTGCCGCCTCTCAGCGACCGGCGGCTCTCTGGAAGACCAGGAACAGTTACTCGTCTCCACGCACAACTTTGAATATGGGTAGATTATACAAAAAGGTAGGGGGAGGTGTCAAGGAAAAGGGGGGCAGTTTAACAATTAGAAGCGGCACAAAACCCACAAATAATTATTTAACCTGCTGGACGCAAATCTACGAACTTTAATAAGATGAGAATTTAGTAGATTTTGAAATTTTCAGGGTACAATGAAAATTACATTACAACAAATTCTCCATAATTTGTTTCCCTGGTCAGATTTGCCAGCGGAAACATGTGTTTTTTTGAACTATTTCCTCTTTTTATTTTGGAGCACCGGTGAAAGACGAACGCAAAACTAAAAAACAATTAATCATCGAGCTAAACGATCTCAGAGAAGAGCTTAACTCCTTGAAAAGTTCGACGGGGGAAAAGAGCAAAAATAATTTAAATTCTCTCAGCCAGAAATTGCGGACCCCTGATCGGGTTGACCTCGCAGATCAACAGGGTAAAAACCTTATTTCAACTCCTACCCACGCCGATCCAGCCTGGGAAGCCGCGATCAACCAGGCAATGGCGAGCCTCTCTCATTCTTTAATCGATCCCGGATCAACCCTATTGGAAATTTCTCGATTAACCTTACATTTTTCCAAAGAACTCACCAGCAGTGAGCATGGGGTTGTTTCAGTGATTGATCAATATACCAATGACAATATTGCTCTGACGCTCACCGATATGATGGGGGAAGGTTCTGAAACACCTCGGATCAGTCAACAGACGATCCTCCCAATTGGAGCTGATGGCCGCTACCCTTCCCTGTTAGGTCATTCGCTAAACACACGGAAAAGTTTCTATACAAATAATCCGGCAGAACATGAAGCATCCACTGGAACCCCCACAGATCACATCAAATTAATAAACCACCTGTCTGTCCCGGCGCTGTACGGCGATCAATTAATGGGCCAAATCTCCTTATCGAATAAGCTTTCTGGTTACAGCGAAAGGGACCTCAGCGGCATCGAACATCTCGCGGAATTATTTGCCATTGCCGTATTCCGCAAACATATTGAAGATAAGATTAAATCCTCTGAGGAACAATACCGACTTACAATTAACACCATCAGGGATTGGTTGAGCGTTGTCGATACTGATCTTAATATCGTCCTGGCCAACAACTCTTATAAAAATGCGCTGAAAGAATTTGGTTTGCCGCATGAGATGGAAGGAAAAAACATACGGGATATTTTTTCATTCCTACCCGACGCGATTTGGGAGGAGTATGAAGAGGTTATTAATTCAGGGAAATTGATGATGACTGAAGAAACCACTCTGATCAATGGGCACGAAATCACCACAGAAACTCGAAAAATGCCTTTTTTTAGCGGAGGTAAAGTTACACAAGTGGTCACAATCGTGAGAGATATTTCCGAGAAAAAACGCGCATCTGAGATAATCCGCGGAGAAAGGGATAAGGCGCAAAGATATTTAGATATTGCCGGGATGATGATTGTGATCTTAAATGAACTCGGGGAAATTACGATGATCAATCGTACAGGTTGCGAGACCCTGGGTTTTGAAGAACATGAATTAATTGGTAAGAACTGGTTCAAAATCGCCATCCCAGAAAAGAGCAGAGATAAGGTCAAATCAGCATTCGAAAAGATAATCTTGGGAGAATTAAACCCGAAATCGACATTTGAAAATTGGATTGTTACCAAAACCGGAGAGGAACGGTTGATTTATTGGAACAACATATTACTCTATGATGATACAAATCGGATCATTGGCACACTAAGTTCAGGTACAGACATCACCGACCGAAAGCTAGCGCAAGAAGAACTGTTGAAGTTAAATGAGGAATTAGAACAGCGAGTAGCAGAACGTACCGCTCTATTGGAAGAAGCCAACCATGAGCTTGAGGCTTTTTCCTATTCGGTGTCTCATGACCTGCGAGCGCCGCTGCGCGCGATCAGCGGTTTCAGCGAGATCCTGGCAGAGGAATACTCAGATAATCTCGATAAACCTGGAATTGATTACCTCAACCGGATAGAAACAGCAAGTTCGAGAATGGAAGACTTGATTACAAACCTGCTCGCGCTTTCCAGAATCGGACGCCAGGAAATTAATATAACAACAGTGGATCTATCTTCACTCTGTGAGGAAATTTTTAACGATTTGATCGAAGGGGAAACTAATCGAAAGATCATGCTGACCTGTACAAATATCTCGCCGGTGGCAGCCGATAAAAATCTGATCGTACTGGCATTGAACAATTTGCTCTCGAATGCAATCAAATATACCAGCGGAAAAGAGCCAGCGAGGATTGAGTTCGGCTGTGAGATTCAGGAAGGTCAGGCTGTTTATTACTTGAAGGACAACGGGGTGGGATTTGATATGGCAAAGGCGGACAAGCTGTTCTCCCCCTTCGAGCGGCTGCATGACGAAGAAATTTTTGAGGGTTTCGGAATCGGTATGGTTATCGTGCAGCGCGCGATTAAACGGCATGGCGGGAAAGTGTGGGCCGCGTCAGAAATTGATCAGGGAACAACAATTTATTTCACCCTCAATTGATCAGAGTAACTCCAGCTGTTGGGATG
The DNA here is from genome assembly GCA_039714215.1 of Chloroflexota bacterium. Classification (GTDB taxonomy): domain Bacteria; phylum Chloroflexota; class Anaerolineae; order Anaerolineales; family UBA11579; genus UBA11579. The sequence goes on from JBDLJU010000099.1 coordinate 9,003, forward strand.
GGTGCAATGTCACCCCGACGACCGATTTTGTGTAGGGGACGCCCTTGAGGCGTCCCGAAAAATCATGATCCCAAAGCCAACTCCGGCTGATCTAGGTAAGTCTGGACTTTTTGGTAATAACGCCCCATATGCACACCGTCCATTAAGGCATGATGCGCCTGCACGCCGAGGGGCATCATCAGGCGGTCTCCCTGCCGGAAGTATTTCCCCCAGGCGATCCGAGGCACAGAGTCTGCCGGGTTCAATTCAAGAGGGTGCATCATGCTGGTGAACGAAACCCAGGGAATCGAGGACATGAATAAATATTTGTCCACATCTGGAGGGTCATCCAACAACAAACTCGCCTTAACCGCCTCGATCTGTTTAGCTGCACCAACAGAAAACTGTGAGAAATCTTCATGATATTCAAAAAAACAGAAACTGAACTTGTCCTCATCAACCAGAATCGCTGTTGAAGGATGGACCACCTCGTACTCGACCAACCGATCGTCTTGAATCCGCAGGCGGAACTCGAGGATATCATTGGCCACCCGAGCTAAAATGTAAGCCACGGCAACCGTGAAGGATGTTTCCCGCTTTTTTACCGCAGGATAGAACTCAGTGATGTCCACATTGGCGGTCAGGTTAAAATGGGGCATGGACATGTTTTTGAAAAATTCGTAATGTTTTCGTCGCGGCCAGGTTTCAAGATCAATTATCCGCATCACTCACCTCCAAAGTTTTACCAAAAGCGATTACCTGCTGAAAGATTTTTCAACAAAGAGTCTTGGAATGGGATTGGTCACCAATGGAAAATGGTTGGTTAAATTATAGCCGCGTTTTTACGAGATAAACGAGCTTCTCTCAGAAAATTAATCATTGAATGAAATAAAATCACCTTGGATGATGGAATTTGTGCCGGGTAGGGGCGTGCGGCTGCACGCCCGCCACCCAGCCAAGAAACAAACCCAGCTCGAATTTCATTCGACCAAAAAAGGGCTCGATCTTCCGAGCCCTTACATGATGAAATTTAAAATATACCAGGGATAAGGTTACTCTTTCAGATCAGCATCGATCCTTGATGCAAAATGCTGATTGAGCAGGTCAAGGTGAGCATCGATCACCATTGAGGCCTGATCGGCAATCTGGATCATCTCAAAGCTGTCAAACGGCTCGCTCTTGTCCCCCAAATCACGCTCGATAATCGTATTCGCCCCGGTGATCAAACCAAGCGTGTGCTTGATATCATGCAGGAACTCTCCGATCAACCGGCGGGTGTGCTCGCGGGTCTCGGCCGGCTGCTGGTTAACCAGCTCAGCCAGCTCCCTGAAAAAGAGAGCGTACTTCTCCTCAATAGACTGCATTTCGCTCAACTTCGCTCTCCTGACTGATCCGGGGGCGATTACTCGCGGCTGCGCAGGTGCGGGAAGAGGATCACCTCACGGATGTTCGGCTGGTCGGTGAGCAGCATTACCAGACGGTCAACGCCCATGCCGAATCCCCCGTTGGGCGGCATGCCGTAGCGCATCGCCCGCAGGTAATCATCATCCAGGGGGTGGAAATCATCATCCGCATCAGAATCAAACGCCCGTCCCATCTCCAGGAAGCGGGCTTCCTGCTCCTGGGG
>JBDLJU010000100.1:0-10606 GCA_039714215.1 Chloroflexota bacterium
TTCACCTGCACCGCTGAAAGCTGCACCTCGATGGCTTACGGTTACGCCGGGGACAACCAATTGGTGATCACCTTCTCAGACGGGGTCACCCGCCAGAGCAACCTGTTCGGCAAGCAAAACTTCAACGCCGAGTACACCGTCACTGTCTACCAGGAAGACCTGCTCGTGCAGGAAACCGGCGGAACCAAGCACAACCCAATGGGTGTGTTTTTCACGGTGATGATTGGGTTCGCAGTTTTGACAGGCCTGCTCCTCGTGACAGTGCTGATTGGTCTGGTCATGCTGATCGTGCGCGGCGGACGCGAGCAGCCGCTCTGGGAATCCTCCCGCCCCTGGATCATTTATATCTGGGGATTTGGGATTTTATTCTTCTTTGGCAGCCTGCTCAGCGCGGCAATCGGATTCTTTTCCTGGGCACTCCCGCTCACCATCCTGATCGAAGGCGTTTTACTGGCGATCTACACAACCTACCGAAAACAACCGAGCCTGATCCCATTGACCCTCAATTTGGTTGGCAACCTCTTCACCCAAATTTTGTTCTGGTACCTGCTGATTGAAAGCCTCCCAGGCGGAACGGGATGGCTGACGTTGTTAATCATCGAAGCAATCATCATCCTCACGGAAGCGCTGGTCCTCTACTGGCCGCAGCGCACTACTGTCAAATTCCTCCAGGCGCTGACCATCAGTTTTGCCCTCAACCTGGCCAGCCTGACAGTTGGTCTCTTCCTCCCAATCTAAAAAATTAACAGGTATCATCAGCTGATTGATTACCAGCAGCTGAAAACCAATAATTGGTTCAACTTGAAGCAAAGGAACGTGAAATAAGATCCCAAATAATTTTAATCCTATCTTTTCTGGCAACCGTAATCATCCTGCTTACAGCCTGCGGAGACAGCCCACCAATTGAAAACAAGCGCAAATCAATGCCAATAACCGAAAATCCCTGGAAGCGAGCTTCCAGGGATTTATTTATTATTTTGATCCAATTGCCAGATCAGTCTGTTGCCGAGGCGACTGCCTGTGGAACCGCTTCTTTCATCGGGGTAGTTGCCCGGATGAAGCCGGCAAACATCAGCAAAGCCCCAAGCAGCTCACCCCAATACAACGCCGCGGGGATCCCAAACCGGCTGGCTGCGCCGCCAAATGCTGGCGCCAATGCACCGAGTGCGATCAGCACATTCCCGATCGTGCGGTGCAGCAGCACGCGCTTGCGGAAAAAGATCCACGCCGACCAGGCCGCCCCACCAACCAGGGTGAGTGTGCCATAGATATTGAACAGCGGGGTCAGGCTGCGAATCCCATCAGTGACGATCGCATGGCCGCTCAGCTCGCTGCCGGTATGCAGGCTGGTGGTCATCAGACTGGGGTCAACTTCCGCAGTGAACACCCGCACAGCGCCATAGATCGAACCAAGCAGCAGCAGCGCCATCGAGATCGTCGTCCATGGCTTTTTCGCCAGCAGGTAAACCGTACCCTGTCCCAGCCAGGCCGCTACCAGGATTGCGCCAAACAAGTACCACAGCCGGAAAATTGTGTCGTTCCACCCAAACATGCCGTAATAGCCTTCACAAAACCCGCCAATCCCGTAGAAGATCATCCCGATCCCCCATAAAAGCAAATACGCGGTTTTGCGTTCTGCATAACGCTTGAGCACAAAAAAGGCAAACACAAAACTGATTAAGGAAGAGAGAAATGGCAAATAAGTATTTACAAAGGTCATTAATAAACTCCTCTAAGGAAAAATTTGCTGGAATCGGAAAAGATCAACCTGCAGAGATCATCCCTGTGGCGATCGCCACAGCAAACCCCAACATGCCAATGATCATAATTACAATTACACCAATCGCAATCGGGATAAGCTTTTCATATACAGCAGGGTAACTTCGATCTTTGGTGCTTTCGACTTGGTTTGTTTCGGTCATCTGTTTCAACTCCAGTTAGATACCCGCCAAGTTTACAGTTTATCCAAAATTCTGTGTATATAGGATTTCTGTTTTTTGGAGTATTTGGTAACTTTATATAGAAATCGTCATGTTTTCCCGATCAGGTGGATGGGAACTTTCTCCCCCTCAAGTACGTTAAAATAGTATTCGATGAACAACCGAGGAGATTTTAAAATGACACCAAAAAAATTACACCTGCTTGGATGGTATCTACCGCTTTTGGTTATGCTTACAGCCTGCAGTTTCACCGGCCTGCTCAGCGGAGGCCAGAGCGATGAACTCCGAAGTATGGGCGATGTTACCTGGGTATTAAAATTCTATGGAACCGAAGGGGATCTTACACCCGCCCTCCCTCAACCCCAGATTACCCTCAACTTCGATTTCGACAAAGAAGTGGCCAGCGGCATCGGGGGCTGCAACAATTACTCTGCCAGCTTCACCCTCCGAAACGCCAACCTCTCGATCGAACAGGCAATGAGCACCCTGATGGCCTGCCTGGACAACCAAGCGATGCAGCAAGAAACCGACTACCTGATGCTGTTAAGCCAGGTTGCCAGCTACAAAATCGAGGGAAACGCCCTGGTCCTCTTCACCGAAAACGGAGAGACCTTGCACTTCCTCCCCAGTAATTGACCAATCCAATCAAATGTTACTGGAGCTCCCTGTCTAGCAGGGAGCTCCTCCAACTACTTTGGCAATACTCAGGCCGTAATGCAACAGCGCTATATTTGCAATACATATTACTTTGAACTACAAAGTTTTTTATACTAATTACACAAATTTCTCAACCTTTTTCAAGGGGAATTTAATCAAAAAAATCCCTGGAGATTTCCAGGGATCTGGGGAGTATTTTTTTATTTTGATTTCGGGTTTTCCAAGCGCAGCCCATGACCACGTACGGTAACAATATAATTATTTGTCGAATCAATTTCTGACAGCCGGTCTCGCAAGCGGCGGACTAAAGCATCAAGAGCCTGATTTGAGACATCATAAGCATGGTCCTCACCCCAAACTGTCGCAATCAGCTCATGACGAGAAACTACGTCCCCTTCTGCTTGATAAAGCAGCTCCAACATGGCAAATTGAGCAACGGAGAGGGGTGGATCCAACTCGTGATCCAAAATCCAGACCCGTCGGGAACGTTTATCCAGGCGAAGCACCTGCTGATCTTCCTTGCCATCCAATCCTTCAGTACCCAGAGGAACAGTAGCATCTGAACTTAAGAACACAAATTGTTGTGCAATTGAAATCTGGATCGTATCGCCATCTTCAAGTTGAACCTGACCCTCAAACCGCTGGCTGTTGAGATGGGTACCATTCTTGCTATTTAGGTCTTTAAGAAACACCCCGTCTCCTTCAACAGTAATCTGTGCATGGCGGCGGGACACCTGTTTGTCGTGAGTAATGATCACAATATCACAATTCGGGTCGCGACCAATCGAGAGCTCGCCCTCAATTGTCCAACGATCTCCCTCTAATGGTCCAGACTGGGCCATCAATACCGGTTGGTCTTCGCTGTACTGTTCCATTAACTACTCCTAGGTGTATAATACCAAAAGATTGCCGGTCTGCAAACTACCTATTTTCGAAAGCGAGAATTTTAAGCAATGCCGTTAAAACCCGGAGATGTATTAAAAGGGCGTTATACAATTCGCCGGTTCATCAGCCGAGGGGGGATGGGTTCAATTTACCTGGCCGATGACCAGCGCCTGGAAGGCCGCCTGTGCGCAGTCAAAGAAGTGTATCTAGACACTTCGCTGCCCCAGGAGACACGCACGCAATCTCGCACCCAATTCCAACGAGAAGCCAATGTGCTCGCCCGGTTGGATCACCCGAACCTGCCCAAAGTATCCGATATTTTCAATGAAAATGGCAGCGACTATTTGGTGATGGATTTTGTCCCGGGCAAGGACCTGCGCACATTAATGGTTGAAGCACGGCAAAAGAAAGAATTCTTGAAAGAAACTGAAGTGCTTGGTTGGGCATCCCAGATCAGCACTGCTTTGGTTTTCCTGCATAACCAAGAACCACCAGTCTTACATCGAGATATAAAACCCAGCAACTTAAAACTTACCCCAACCGGGGTGGTCAAATTAGTAGATTTCGGACTGGTGAAGATTATGGCCCCAGACGACACCACGATTACGATTGTACAGGGTCGCGGCACAGCTTTGTATACACCCTTGGAACAATACGGAGGGGATACCGGACATACCGACTCCCGCAGCGATATCTATGCCTTTGGAGCGACACTCTATCACCTGTTGACCAATACGCCTCCACCTGAAGCCCGAGAGCGGTTCCTCAACCCTAACCGCTGGGTACAGATGCGTGAGCTCAACCCAGATATTAGTCCGCGCACCGAGCGCGCCATAGAATGGGCGATGAGTCTGCATCCAGACCAGCGCCCAACATCGATGCTTCATTTCCAGGAAGCGCTGTTGGGAAATCTCTCTTTAGAAACTCGCCCGCGGATCACGCTCCCCCCGCCGTCATTTTCTGATGTGATCTCATCAAGCACAGAACGAAACATGATCTGGGCTTCAGCAAGCTTGCTGCTGCTCAGTCTGATCGCCACCCTCAGTCATTAATTTTTCCTGTTTGAAACAGCCCGCCAGACCAGTCCCACTCCCCAGCCAAGCAAACATCCTGCAGCCACACAAATTACGATCCCCCAAATTCCGTATGCCAATATTAGAGTCGAGCTTCCTGGAAAATCAAACGAGAGATAAGAATTTGCGGCCAACCCGCCCATGAAAGATGCCAGTCCCCAGCGGACTGCCCAGCGGATTTTTCCAGCGACCACGCCAATTTGATAAATGAACAAACTGAAAAATACGATCACAATCAGAGAGATAAGCCAATCGACCAAGGAAGTTGAATCAGCTGGCAATTCGGTTTGATCCTCCCCAGGCTCCGGTTCAGGAGTAGCCGGAGCTTCAGTCACGTCACCATTACCCTGAGCAGCCCCACCGCCGTCAATACCTGCCACCTCAAGACGTAATGTATTGGAAATAAGTTCAGCGTCTCCGGTGGTGGCCGTAACCTCCAAAATCCCAGCAGCATCAAGGAGCTGATTGGTGCGACCGATGCCATCAACCGTGCTCACGGTGACTTCCCGCTGTGAGGTTCCCCCCTCCGAATCAAATGAGAGGAAAGCAAAACTTACAGCAGTGCCGTTGATCACCGGATTCCCATTATGATCGGTGATCACACTCGTCTCAAACGAGACCGTATCTCCTTGCGCAAGTGAGGGCGGAGATGGAGTTGTCTCAGGAGTGCTTTCTTCTGCCTGATCTTGATCAGGAGGGATCAGGTTTAATTCGAACACCTGGTCAGCGTCTGGGGCCAGGGCTTCCTCGAGCAAATAACCTGCCCCGGAGATCGAAACCGGAGAAGCCCCTGGTGCATTCACCTCTTGGAATAACAACCGCGCTGCAATTTCCAAAAACTGCGGCTGTTTGCTGTATAGGCCATAATATGCCGTTACCTGAGAAATGCTCGTGGCATCCAGATAATAAGGAGCATTGAGAGAGAAAACCAATGTTCTCCTATCCTGGACCAGATCTGGCATTTCAGAGAGGAAACGGACCATCGCTTGCGACTCAGGTCTGTTTTCATCAGAATCGATTAACAGGAACACAACCCAGCGAGACCTTCTGATTTCTGCAATCACATATGGGTCGAAATCGCTTACCGTATCCAGCGCAATTAATAAATCGGATGATGAAAACGAAGAAATGTTGAAATCATTGATCAAACCATCCCCAGACTGACCATACAGACGAAGAATTTCATTCGCAAAGGCGTCTACAGGGATAGATTCAAGCTCCGAACACTCTTCACATTGTTTAAAAGAATGGGAATCGGTAATCACCACAATATGTTCCGCAGATGTAGGGGCACTCGGGAGCACATTGGATAAATTTTCTCTCGAAGGATCGATCAATGTTGCGCTCTGCCTGGCAATCTCAAAACCGATTTCTGTTGAATCACCAATCTCAGACAACCTGGTAGATGATGGAAGAATCGTGTCCGTATTAAACCTTGGATACAGCTGATACTTCAAAGTCAGAATCCGAGTTACTGCCTCGTCCACTCTCTGAGCAAAAGCGAGATCATCACGGTATTTTTCAGCAAAAAAAGAAATCGTTTCGGTAATTGTTTCATAAGGGTCTAATTGGCCGTCGAAATCCAATCCTCCGATTGAAAGCACATCATTTCCCGCCAGCAAAGCATCCCGGGCGATCAGCGCAGGTCTGAACTCTGCAGCCTGCTGCTCATAAAATCGTTGAATTGCCGTATTCCAGAGTTCATCACTGACAATTAATCCTCCGCCATCATGCCAACTTGAAAAATCATTGACCGTAATCAACTGTTCTAAAGCCTGTGTGTCTAAGGTAATCGGAGGAGTGGCGGTGGTCACATTACTCTGAAAGGCCTGGTATTTCGCATGGGAGAGCAGCATCCCGTCGGTGGTTCCAGAAGGAGAAGTAGCCTTGCCAGTAATCGTAAAAAACGGCTGGAATTCAAAATCCGTAAGCTGCTCAATGGTCCTGCGAACAGTCGGGATTTCCTCTTCGCGGGGACGGTCGGTGCCGCTGCTGCCGGGGAAGTGTTTGCTGACCACCGCAATCTGATTGCTGCCCGTATGCACGCCAGAAATAAACTGCCCAGCCATCTCACCAACCCAGTATGGACTCCCTCCAAACGAAGCGGTCCCGAGATCGCCACCCAGTTCTGGGCGAGGATTGTTGTTAATATTTAACGAAGGGCCAAACAACAGGTTAATCCCTAAAGCGCTGAGCTCCTTACCTAAAACCTCTCCGGTGCTGAATGCCAGGTTCGTGTTCCAGGTTGCCCCAATTGCCATTGCATTTGGCAAAGGAGTTAAATCTGCTAATAACTGGTCATCAGGAAAACCATCACCATCTTGATTGATTCCGATAAATAAAGGAACTACAGCCGGGTTGTAGGTTTCACCGGTATCGGGATTCTCCTGACGGCCGCGAGAAGTGTTGATTTCAGTACGCTGGATTTCCTGGATCAGCAACCAGGTATTCAGTAAAGAATCTCCCACATCGGTGAAATTGTCGTTCTTTCGTTTAAGCACCACCCCGCCAATATGGTAATTTTCAATCAGGTCGTAAATGATGGTTTCTTCTTCAACCCGATTCCCCTCAAACTCAATCAGGAACAGCTGACCAACCCGTTCTTCTGGAATCATCCCAGAGAGCGTTTCGGCAGCTTTCTCAGCTGGAGTAGCCTCCTGTTCAGCAGGAGCGGCAGCCGATACCGCGGGAAGAAGCAGAGAGAAAATGACGATCCCCCCAAAAACCAATCGCCTTGCTTTTGATAAACTCATTGATCACTTGCCATCCGTTTTTCCAAAGCCCTGGATGGATAATCGGTGATAATCCCATAAATCCCATGAGCGCACAGCCGGGCAAGCTCCGCAGGCTCGTTGACCGTCCAGGCCAAGACAGGTCGAGATTTACCAGCGGCGAATCGAATAAAATCCTCGGTAACAGATTGAAAATGGGGGTGATATCCCCACGGCACAACTACCAGCCTGGACAGCACCCTGACCAAGACAGCCAGGACTCCCGGGGGGAGCAGCATGCCAAGTTTGGCTGAAGGCAGCAGTTTGCCAATTTTCCGCAGCTGCCACGGATTGAAAGAGGAATAGATGATCTGCTCTTCCAAAGCATACTGCCGCACGATCTCAACAACCTTATCTGGAAGTTTTGATCGGAATAATCCTGGGCCTTTAAGCTCAATATTGATCAAACACTGTTTGCCAACAAGCTCAAGCACTTCGCTCAATGACGGCACCGCTTCCCCTGAAAAACTCTCGTCAAACCAGCTGCCCGCATCCAACTGCTTAATTTCTTTAAGCGTTTTCTGGTAAACCGATCCAGTTCCGTTTGTTGTCCGCCCCAAATCAGAATCATGGATCACAACAACCTCGCCATCCACGCTGAGATGGACATCTAATTCAATACCATCAGCCCCCTGGTCAATTGCGGTTTGAAAAGCTGAGAGTGTGTTTTCAGGTGCATGTCCGCTTCCCCCGCGGTGGGCGATGATCAGTGGATAGCTCAGTTGATTTGCCATGGCTTACAAATCAACAAAATAGGCTTCCGCGGCGCGATCCAGCATCTCTCTGGTCATCGATGGCTGTACATTCAGGTAGCCAGAAATATCCAGGATTTGATCGCAAATATCACGCGGATGAGAGGCACGCAGCTTCCGATTCGGTTTGATATACCATTCCTGAAGCAGGTAAGCCAGTCCCTGATCGTTGTACTGCACATTTTTTGATTCTGAGATGCGTTTAAAGATTTCACGGAATTCTTCGTATGATGGATCACCGATCTCGATCTTATGGCGCAACCGACGCAAGAAAGCCTCATCGACCAGATCGCGCGGAGGCAAGTTGGTAGAAAAGATCACCAAGACATCAAAAGGCACTTCTACCTTTCGACCGGTGTGAAGTGTGAGGTAATCAATCCGGTTTTCCAAGGGGACAATCCACCGGTTCAACAAATCACGCGGGCGCACTTGCTGGCGGCCAAAGTCATCAATCAAGAAAATTCCGCCGTTCGCCTTGACCTGGAATGCCGCTTCATAGAACTTATTGGTATCGTCAAACACCAGGTCAAGTCCTTCCATTGTTAGCTCACCACCAACTACAATGAAAGGCCGGCGGATATGCACCCAGCGCGGGTCACGACGGCTGCCAGAACGCAGCGATCCGGTGCCTTCAGCAGTGGTATCTTCGTCGGCAGCCAATTGATGATTAACCGAGTCATACAGCTTAATCACCTGGCCGTCGATATACAGCGCAAAGGGAATATACATCGTGTCGCTGCCGCGCATCCCCCCAATCGCCCGGGCGATCGATGTCTTACCATTTCCAGGAGGACCGTACATGAACATCGAAGTTCCAGAATTAACTGCTGGTCCAATTTGATGAAATGTTTTATTAGAAAGGATAATGCCTGATAGCGCCTGGCGCATTTCTCGCTGGGTCACTCGCGCCCGACCGCGGCCCTGCCTTAATATTGCCTGGTTGTAGACCTCAAACGGTACTGGGGCTGGCCCGGCATACTGGCTGCGCTCGATCGCCTCACGGGCACGGGCAATCCCTGCGCCCGTAATCGCATATTGGTAAGCGCCTTCCCCCAACCCCCCCATCTGGGAACGGACTTCAACAAATTTTTCCCGCTTAAGATTCTCCAGCAGGTGCTCAACGATACCGGCAAAAGGTAATGCAATTCGTTCTGCAACTTGAAAACCATTTAGATATCCCCCGAAATAAATCACCTTCAGGGTTAAATCCTGCAGCCATAACAAAGACAAACCTGTGTCCTCAATATTGGTGACTGGCTGCGGGACAAAAGTATTTGGTTGTTGAGTTTTTTCTGCCATTCGACCCTCCAGACCAATGTTTTGGCCGGTGATTTTTTCAGAGTTGGGGGTGTAGCTGTTCAATTATAGCATGCAGAGAGTTATCAACCAACATAGAAAAACGTTGGGATTTCGTCAAAAGAATGAAGCAAATCCTGACAATCCTTAGATAAACGAGTATAATTTCGCTCATGAAACTATCAGTGATAATGCCGGTTTATAATGAAGAAGACACATTGGAAGAAATCGTCCGGCGTGTGCAGGCTGTTGATCTTGCGCATGAAATCGTAATTGTTGACGATGGCTCCGTTGATGGAACCCGAAAAATCTTAAAAGAATTGGAAACCCAAGAGAATATCAGGGTGATTTTACACGAGAAAAACCAGGGAAAAGGCGCCGCGGTAGTTTCTGGGATCAAGTCCGCAGTTGGTGATGTAATGCTGATTCAGGACGCCGACCTGGAATACGACCCCCGGGATTACCCCAGCCTCCTCAAGCCCCTGGAAGAAGACCTTTGCGATGTGGTATATGGGTCTCGCTTCCTCGGTAGTGCCCGCCGGCCAATCTTATTCTGGAATATGGTGGCCAATAAATTTCTCACCTTTGTAACCAACATCCTGTATAACAACATTCTCACAGATATGGAAACCGGGTATAAGGTCTTCCGCCGCGAGGTCGTTGAGGGGCTCACAATCCATTCTCGACGATTCGATTTTGAACCTGAATTCACAGCAAAAATTCTCAAACGCAAAGTTCGCATCTTTGAAGTACCAATCACGTTCAACCCCCGGCTGTATGGCGATGGTAAGAAAATCACTGCCTGGGATGGTGTTGTCGCCCTGTGGACATTGATAAAGTACCGTTTTGTTAATTAATTCAACCCAAAAACAAATAGAGAAGCGTGCTTCTCTATAGTTGTTAATCGAAATTTTTTCAATCAAAATATTCAGCCAGAAAGAAACTCCTGGCTGCTTTCATTTTTTTAGATACTTCCCAAACAATTACTTTCTGTTTTTTTCCATCCACCCTGCTGCATAATCCACCAAAGATCGTTGCGGCATCAAACGCGACTCGGCAGCTCCGATTAACCCCTGTATTTCGTCTCCTGTCTTTGCGGAAAAATCTGAACCGATTTGAGAAAAATCATCATCGCTGTAATCGATTTCTTCAAATTTCACCCATTGTCTTTCGCCATCAACCTCTATCGGTGCCCCATTCATTGCTAGTGTCTTTCCAGGGAAATCTGCCCG
>JBDLJU010000101.1:0-10590 GCA_039714215.1 Chloroflexota bacterium
CGTTACCCGTATGTGCTCCACCGCTCTCACGAAGAGGCCGTGGTCTCTTTTCAAGATCGAGAAGAGCTCGACCGCCTGCTGATCGAAGAGTTTGCCCGCAGCGGGATCCAGATCGGCGCGCTGTCCAACAAACAAAATGCAAAAAATTTACAAACCGGTAAGAGGAGGCACAGCCTTGGCAAAAGAAAGTATTAAAGTCGGGCGATTATTACGCTCTGGGATTCAGGGGTTCGACGCCGGGTTCAGTTCCTACCAAAACCCAATCCCAGAATTTGGCACCCTGGTGCGAGCAGAAATTGAACCAGATTTCGAGGTCTTCGGAGTGATCCACAACATCAATGTGGAAGATGACGGCCTGGTGCGCCAGATGGTGACCACCGAGCAGGTTGATCAGCGAACGGTCAGCGATAACCGCAGCAACCGCAACATCCCGATGGAAATTGGGGTGCTCTCAGTGGGATACAAAAAGAATGGGCAAATTAAACACCTGCTCCCGCCGCAAATCCCCCAATCAATGACCACTATTTTTTTGTGTTCAGATGAGGAAATTTGCGCCTTCACCGATGCGGGACGCTTTGGCTATTTCAGGCATATCCTCCGCAACCAGGATTTACCGGTCAGCGAGATCATCGCCGCTCACTTCGAACAGGTCAGCCAGGCGCAGGCAGCGGGTGGGAATGATCAATGGAAGCACCAGGCGATCGATAAGCTGATCTCATCCCTGCGTGATGATTATCCTACCCTGATGATGGTGATGGATGCGCTTTCGGACGTTTTCCCAGACTGGCAGGCGGAGGATTAAGACAATGACAGAAGAGATGCAGTATATCGGGAAAATTGTCGGCGGTGGGCTCAAGCATGGCTTAGCGGTACGTTTGAATGTCCCCGCTTCAGAGGTGCAGGAAGGCGCTTTCGTGATTGCCGAACCCAGCCAGGGTGAGTGGTTGTTTTATGGATTGGTCACCGACCTGGAACTGGGTGCGACGGACCCGCGTTTTGCAGATGAGCCGATTGAGAAGCGCTTTTCGGAGACGCTCTCCAAAGCGCTTCACGGGCAGACACTCTACACCAACCTCGAGATGCTCCCCGCGCTGATGATGGCGCGCGGACCGGACCCGAGCAATAAAACAGAATACGACCAGTGGAAAAAAGCGATTGACGCGGGACTGGCAGATGAACCCAGACCGGTGCCAGTGAAAACCATCCCGCCGCACCACTCCCCTGTGCGCCTGGCACAGCCCGGAGATATTGCCGAGATCTTTGGAAAAGCGGATAAAAAAGGTAATTTTGTGATCGGCTACACCCGCGAGCAGGGTCACCCGGTGGTGATCAATCTGGAGAAGTTCGTGCAGCGCTCTTCGGGTGTCTTTGGCGCTACCGGCACAGGGAAATCCTTCCTCACCCGCATGGTGCTGGCCGGGTTGATCCATTACAACGCCGCCTCTGTGCTGGTCTTCGACATGCACAACGAGTACGGCCTCGACGACATCGCCTCAGACACCCGCGAGAAGGTCACCGGGCTGAAAACAAAATTCCCGGCCAAGGTGCGGGTGGTGGGGCTGGGGGGAGGGGCATTGATCCGCGGCCAGACGCCTGATTTTAATTTAGAAATCCCCTCTTACGAGATCCAACCTGCTGACATTGAAATGCTGACCCGCGAGCTGAACCTCAAGGAAACCACCCCGACCACGCTCGAGGCTCTGGTGAACACTTTTGGTCGAAAAGAATGGTTCCGGCAGTTCCGCGAAATGAAGAGCGGTGCGATGGTGGAGAATGAAGATGGCAAACGTGTGCCTGCCCCAGACAGTGTCGATGCCTGGGCTGACAGCGCCGGGGTTAACCCGATGGCTGCCCGCGGGCTGCATTCCAAGCTGGGACGGGTCTTCCGGGCACCGTATATTCAAGACAAACCGGCCGCAGATGGGATCAAAGAGATTGTCAAGCTGCTCCAGGCCGGTCAGCATGTGGTGCTTTCTTTCGGCAAATTCGAGAGCGACCTGGATTATTTATTGGTCTCCAATATTCTTACCCGTAAGATCAAGCAGGTATGGGAAGAAATGACCAACGAATTCCGAGTAGAAGGCAAAGGTGAACCTCGCCCGCTGGTGATTGCTGTGGAAGAAGCCCACAAACTGCTCAACCGCGAGATGGCCGCCCAGACCACTTTCAGCACGATTGCCCGTGAGCTGCGCAAATATTACGTCACCCTGCTGATCATCGACCAGCGTCCCTCGCAGATCTATGATGAGGTCATGTCACAGCTGGGAACGCGCATCTCCGGCTGGCTGGGTGACGATGATGACATCCGGGCAGTGCTTTCCGGTTTAGCTGGGCGCGATTCGCTGCGCGGGATGCTCGCCCGCCTGCAGCCCAAGGAAGAGGTGATGATGATGGGTTGGGGTGTCCCCATGCCGCTGCCGGTGCGCTCACGGCGCTACGATGACACCTTCTGGGAAGAACTGCTCGGCAAAAAAGGGGCCCGCCGAAAATCTGCGGATGATGAGATCAAAGAACTTGGCTATTAGATGGTATTGATTAGATAAAATCGAACAGCAAGCTGTTCGACGAAAAAGCGCCTGACTGATGACTGGTCAGGCGCTTTACTTTATTATCAATGTTTACTGCTTAATCTTGACGTGCTTGTATTCCGCCTTGTTGCAGCGTGCGCAGCGGCGCTCCTGCAGCATCACCTGTTCTTTGATGCTCTCGCCGGTCGCGATCAAGATCGCTACCGCCTTCTCCCCCGAGATCGGCTCACTCCAGCTGGACCATTTGTGCATCCCCGTGCCGCACAAGATAAAATTCAAAATATGTCGTCGCATGATGGCCTGAATTATACACTTTTAAACAGGAAATTCCCAAAGCGAGCGGGGAAGTTTAGCTGCAGGAGCAGTTTGATTATTCTGGCTTGCAAGCTCGGCATATTTTTATCCTTGGTGTACTCAAAATAATTATACCCCGCAGGCTTCCAGAACCGAGCGATGATCACATTTTTTTGACCTTCTTTTACCTCTTTCTCCCCGTAAGGAAACTACCCTAAAAATCGACAATAGTATGGAATTGTTTTTCCCTATTATTAGATATTATTGGTATACTTTGTCGAATTTGAAATTATTTTAATTATCACGGAGAACACAGGAATGAAAAAACTAGAATATTTGGATCTGTACCAGCAGATGGTGATGATCCGCAGGCTTGAAGAACGCGCCGCCGAACTGTACCAGGAAGGAAAAATCGGTGGATTTCTTCACTTATATATCGGACAAGAGGCAGTCAGCACTGGCCTGGTAGCTGCCAGACAGCCGCAAGACCGGATGATCACCGCCTACCGTGACCACGGACTGGCGATCAATGTTGGCATTGAAGCCAAATATGTGATGGCAGAGCTGCTCGGCAAAGCCACCGGAATTTCCAAAGGCAAGGGCGGCTCGATGCACATGGCTGATGTTGATAAAAACTTTTGGGGAGGACATGCCATCGTCGGCGCTCATCTACCGATTGCTGCCGGGTTGGCACTTGGCGACCAGTACGCCGGTACAGACGGCGCCACAGTATGCATGTTCGGCGACGGCGCTACCAACATCGGCTATTTCCACGAGGGCTTGAACCTTTCCAAGGTCTGGGACCTGCCGGTGCTGTGGGTCTGCGAAAACAACCAGTACGGCATGGGCACCACCATCGAACGTGCTTCTGCCGTCAGTGAGATCCGTCAGAAAGCTGAAGGCTACGGGATCCCCAACGAACGCATTGACGGCATGGACGTGCTCAAGGTCAAAGCTGCCACTGAAAAAGCGCTGGAACACATCCGCGCTGGCAAAGGCCCATACTTCCTTGAGATCCTCACCTACCGCTTCAGCGGCCACTCCATGGGAGACCCGGAACGCTACCGTGACGCCGATGAAATCAAGCAGTGGCAGGAGAACGATCCGATTGGCGTGTATCACCAGTACCTGATTAAAAATAAGAAAGCCACCAAGGCCGACCTGGAAAAAATAGACGCTCAGGTCGAGGTTGAGCTTGCTGAAGCAGTTGAATTCGCTGAGACCAGCCCCAATCCCGCGCCCGAAGAGCTCTTCAAAGATATTTACGTGGAGGTAGCATAAGATGGCTGCAATCACGGTAAGGCAAGCGATCTCTGATGCGCTCCGAGAAGAGATGGAGCGTGACGAAAATGTATTTATCCTCGGCGAAGAAGTCGGTGTGTGGGGCGGCACCTATGCCGTGACCCGCGGCTTCTACGACCAGTTCGGACCCAAGCGGGTGCGCGACACCCCCATCGCTGAATCAGCAATCATCGGTGCCGCCATCGGAGCGGCAATGACCGGCTTACGCCCCATCGCCGAGCTGATGACGATTAACTTCGCATTCTCGGCAATGGACCACATTGTCAACGAGGCCCCCAAGCTGCGTTATATGTTTGGCGGGCAGTTCAAAGTCCCAATGGTGATCCGTGCAGTCGGCGGCGGAGGTCGCCAGCTTGGCGCTACCCACTCCCAAACACCGGATGCAATCTTTGCCCACTTTCCTGGACTGAAAGTCGTAGCCCCTGGCACACCGGAAGACGCCAAAGGTCTGATGAAAGCGGCGATCCGTTCAGATGACCCGGTGATGTTCATTGAACATGCCACCCTGTACCAATGGCGCGGAGAGGTCCCTGAAGGGGATTACACCATCCCGATCGGTAAGTCGAAAGTCCAGCGTACTGGCAGCGATGCCACCATCGTGACTTACAGTAAGGGCCTACAGCTTTCGATGCAAGCCGCAGACGCCCTCGCCAAAGAAGGCGTTGATGTCGAAATCGTTGACCTGCGCTCCCTGCGTCCCCTCGATATGGATCCGGTTGTTGAATCTTTCAAGAAGACCAACCGGGCTGTGATCGTTGAAGAAGGCTGGAAATCCTACGGCGTCGGTGCTGAAGTCAGTGCCCGCCTATACGAGGAAGCCTTCGACTATGCCGACGCTCCGATCAAACGCGTCGCCCAAAAAGAGGTCCCGCTGCCGTATAACCAGGAGTTGGAACAGATGGCGCTGCCCCAGGTGGCAGACATTATTCAAGCGGTCAAGGAGGTGCTCTAATGGCAGAAATTATCAAGATGCCCAAACTTGGTTTTGATATGGCCGAAGGCACCCTGATCCGCTGGGTGAAAAACGAAGGCGAAAGTGTTGAGAAAGGCGAACTGATCGCCGAAATCGAAACCGATAAAGCCACCGTGGAAGTCGAATCACTCTACAGCGGCACTGTGCGTAAACATCTGGTTGCCGAGAGCGCGATTGTCCCGGTGAACACCCCAATCATTGTGATCGGGTCAGCTGACGAGGAAATCGATCTGGCAGCCCTGACCGGTGAAGCTGAAGCCCCAACCGAAGCTGCTCCTGCGGCAGTCCCTCCGCAAGAAACCGCCCACGCGCAGCCTGAACAAGCACCCCCAGCAGCCATACAGGCTGATGTTCAACTGCCTGACGGGGTGCGCGCCTCGCCTTTGGCCCGCAAGATCGCCAAGGACAAAAGCGTTAATTTGACTCTCTTGAGTGGATCAGGTCCGAAAGGCCGGATCATCAAAGCGGATGTGGAAGCGGCACTTAATGCCCCTCAAACCGGCACAACAGCCAGTCCGGTACCGTCAACCCCAGCTGATCTGGGTCCGGTTCGCGAAGACAAACGTGTACCGTTAACTCGCCTTCGCCAGGCGATTGGCCGCCGGATGGTGGATTCCAAACAAAATTTCCCCCACTTTTATGTGACCAGCGAGGTAGACCTTGGTCCGCTGATGGAACTTCGCAAGCAGGCCAACGCCATGCTTGAAGACCGCGGGGAGAAGCTCTCGGTCAATGACTTCATCGTCAAGGCCACCGCCCTGGCGCTCGCTAAGTTCCCCAACCTCAACGCCGCCCTGGATGGCGACAGCGTGGTGCAGTTCGGTAATATTAATGTTGGTATCGCCGTAGCCGTTGAAAACGGGCTGCTCACCGTTGTGACCCACAACGCCGACCGTAAGTCCGTCCGCCAGATTTCCCAGGAGGTCAAAGCGAAAGCTGGTCGCGCCCGGGCAGGCAAAGTCCATCCCGACGATGTCTCCGGCTCGACCTTCTCGGTCAGCAACCTGGGGATGTTCAACGTCGATCACTTCATCGCGATCATCAACCCGCCTGAAGCCGCCATCCTGGCGATCGGTTCTGGCAAGCAGGTGCCAGTTGTGGTCGATGGTGAGCTGACCGTCGGCTGGCGGATGAAAGGCACCATTTCAGTCGATCACCGGGTCAGCGATGGCGCTGAGGCTGCCCAGTTCATGGCTGCCTGGGTCAAGCTGCTCGAAAACCCATTGCACCTGATGCTGGAGTAACGTGCAGCAAACTGCACGTTACTCTTGGAGAACGCCAGCGTTCTCCAGATAAGATAAATAAGATCGAGCCTCGTTCGATCAGTAAAAGACCACTCATGAAATATTGTGAGTGGCTTTTTTTATTAGAATTTCTGTATAATGGAAGTAAGCTTTACCTCAATATCTCAACCAGAATGGAGGTGTAGGATGTTTATTTTCATCTATCTTGGTTTCGCCCTCATCTACCTGGTTTGTGCATACTTCATCCTTGAGCGTGTCCGGAAAGATTACGCCGCGCACGGCTCCCTCCACAAACCCACATCAAATCTCGAAGTCGTGATGTTCTTCCTGCATGGCTGTTTAATTGGCCTCTCTTATGGGGCGATAGACTCCTGGCCGCCAGCCAGTCCCTTTTCAGCCATAGTAATCCTTGGCGTTGGATTAGCCTTAATTGGCCTGGGAAAATTACTGGCTGCACTGCGCGTATTTGGGCCATTTTGGCGGATGCTGGGTTTGAACGTGGAGGGGCTCAAACAGGCGGGGATTTACCGGCGGTCCCGAAACCCCCAACTGGTCGGTTACTGGTTGATGGTCCTGGCGATCCCGATCGTGTGGCCTTCCTGGTATGCATTCGCCAGCGTCTTGCTCTACTGGCCAATGGCCCACCGCATGGTGCTGATTGAAGAGCAGCACCTCACAGCACAGTTTGGTGAGGAATATTTGGAATACTGCCGGCAGACCCCGCGCTACATCGGTAGAGCCACCTTTAAAATCGGTTAGAGTTTCCTGATGATCGCCCCGTTCGTTTACAGGTACAATTGAAAGATGAGCAAACCTCAAGATGATCTCAGCTATATCCGAGCCAGCCTGGAAGAGCTTGAAACCTACCTGCTATCCAAGGATTTGTTTTGGCCGGTATCCACCCCTGCCGGAATGCGCACCTTTCCCAAGTTGACCCTCGGGAATTTACTGCTTGCCATCAAGAAATTAAACGCCTATACAGGCCCAGCAGTTCAAAGAGAATATTCTCAGATTACAGGGGACGTTGAGGTAATCCATAATAAATGGACAACTGCCTGGGAAAACAAAGCAAGCCGCGAATTTGGCTCTCGGCTGCGCCAGTGGACGCACTATCTCAATGACCTGCAAAAAAACGAGGAAACTCATGCGCCGTACTATCCCTTTGAGATCCGCGTGCGGGTATTGATTGCCCTGTTAGATGAGTTCGCCGCAGCAGACGACCAGCAAGCCCTGACCCAACTGGACGTCGCGCTTCAAGCCAAACTAACTCGTTCGGTTTTCATCTGGGAGCCTGAGCTGCAGCCTGAATTTCCTCAAGATAAATTTTGGTTCTTATACGGTAAAATCTAACCCGATTTCCCCCCTTCAGCTTATCTCTGATCACCCGTCTGCCGCGTCAATTTCTCCTGCAGTCGCTTACGCCGGTGGTTCAGCGCCCCTTCCCACTGTAGTTTTTCTGCAAACGGTGCATCTGGCTGTGTCAGGATTGCCAGGGCCGCTTCGGTCCAGCGCAGCGCTTCGTCAAATTTTTTCTCGGTATGCTCATAATACTTGGCCAGCTCTTCATGGGCAAATATCTCCCGGTCTGCCGCCGCCTGCCACCACAAACTGATTGCCAGGGGAAGTTCCCCGCGCCGTTTTTGAATAAAAGATAAGCGTTTCCTGGCTTGTTTGGCCATTTCTGGCGGCAGCTCCTGAGCCAACCCCTGCTCAATAATCATCGCCGCCTGATCCAGATTACCCAGATCTTCATTCAGCTTGCCGATCGCCAGCAAATCCAGGACATGCTCCACCCGGCCATCGAGCGGATCTGCCAGCAGGTGGGCGGTATGTTCAGTCAGCACCGCCAGGGTAAGGATATCCATGGCGTTATGGTAGAACACCCCTTTCAGCGGACGTGCATCACCGCTGCGCAGGTAATCAAAATAAAGCTGGGGGATCATCCAGCCGGGGGTGTCCTCGCCAGTACGGGTCTGGCCAAGCACATGCTCTTCGAGATAGCCAAGCGCTCGGCTGGGCAGCCGCTGCCGCCACAGTCTGCGGGCAAGGTGCAGCAGATCCAGGTGTGCAGTCCCCTGCCAGGGAAAATTCGCGCCATTGGTGATATAGCGGGCCTGCAGCAAGGGCAGGTCGTATGATTTGCCGTTAAAACTGACCAGCGCCTCGCAAGGAGCTAAAAATGATTCGAGCGCTTCCAGTAATGCGGGTTCGTCTGCCGGGTCGCGCATAAAGAACTGGGCCAACCGGAATCCCTCCTTTTCAAAACGTCCCGCCCCAACCAGGAATGCATAGGTGCCGCTGCCGCCCGCCAACCCTGTGGTTTCGGTGTCAATGAAAGCAAACTGCTCTGAATCGAACCCGGAAATACGCTCGTCTTTTGCCCAGGCCGCCACCATCTGCATCGAGGATTTCAAGACGAGGTCAAACTCTCCATGGGTGGCATCCAACGGATAGAGCGTCTCAACCAGGTAAACTTCTCCCTGTGAGGTAGCGCGTAAATCTCCCTCCAACACAGATTCGATCGGAAATTTTGGACCAGCGCTCTTCAGCTTTGCGTCTGCTCCCAGCTGGACACCCATTTTTTTCAGCTTTTCAGATAACGATCCCATAGAAATTTGATTATAACCGACCCTCAGGGATTGAAAAGACCAATGATCAACTTGAACCCTCTTAGGGAGCAACCCACCCGTTTGTACCAAGTCTGCCCAATCGTACCAATTTTGACATATAATTTTCTCACGAGCGGATGATACTTACCCGTATAATCGTACCAGGGAGCATGCTCCCTAAGAATCTAACACAGCCATGTTGATTCCCAATCAATCTTCGTCAAATTTCACAACCCGGGAACACTTCAAAGCAGTCGACCTCATCCATGGCCTGGAGGTTTTACCAATGTTGAACTTGCATCGAATTACCGTCAACCATTTTGTAGAGGAGCTTCAAGCTGCCTACTTCCGAAATTACAGCAACCTGGATGCCCAATTCGGGAACATCATCACCTGGACCGGCCGGCTGGCGCTGGAGAACATTGCAAACTCAGATGCACTTTACCACAACGTGGAACATACCGTGATGGTCACCCTTGCCGGTCAAACGATCCTCGAAGGAAAACATTTAGGCGAGGGTGGCGTCACTCCCAGCGACTGGATGCATTACATTATTGCCTGTCTGTGCCACGATATTGGTTATGTCAAAGGCATCTGCAGCCTGGACAACGGGAACACCTTCGCAACCGGGATTGGGAAAGAAACCATCACCCTTGAGGAAGGTGGTACTGACGTCGCCCTGACGCCTTACCATGTCGACCGCAGTAAAATGTTCATCATGGAGCGTTTTGGTAACAAATTACTCGAAGATATGGATACGGTCATCGATGCCAAGAAAATCGCCTCCTATATCGAAATGACCCGCTTCCCGCCCCCAGACGAGCCAAAATACAAGGAAACCAATGGCTACGCTGGTCTTGTGCGGGCTGCGGATTTCATCGGTCAGCTTGGCGACCCGAACTACTTAAGGAAAACCCCCGCCCTGTTCTATGAATTTGAAGAAATCGGTGGAAACAAAGCCCACGGGTATACCAAACCCGGCAACCTTAGAGACAGCTACGGAAAATTCTTCTGGAACGTCGTCAGCCCCTACATCCAACCGGCGATCAAATACCTGCAGGTAACCCAAGACGGCAAGCAGTGGATCTCCAGCTTGTACGCACATGTCTTTACTGCCGAACATTTAAACGATCTGTAATCAACCAACAAAATGAGCTTAACCTATATCCCCTTTGATTTACCGGGCAAGATCTACCGCAGCCCGATGCCGTTTGCGCGTTTTGACTATGACCACACTGTCTTCCAAGAATACCTTGAAGCTGGAATTGACAGTGTGGTGATGCTGATCGAGGAGGGTGAGGACCTGGAGCTTGCCGGGCAAGATCTCAAATCACTCTATGCTCAAAATGGGATCGATGTAATCCACTACTCGATTGTTGACTTTGGTACCCCGGAAGACAGCCAGAAACTGGAAGATCATCTCGAAATCGTGCTTGACCGAGTAAAACAGGGCGAACACATCGCCGTGCACTGCTTCGCAGGTCAGGGCCGAACCGGGATGTTCCTTGCCCTGCTAGCCCGGCGGATCCTCAAGATTGATGGAGATCAGGCGATAAGTTTTGTCCGCCAATATTTCCAGGCAGTTGAAACCGAAGCACAGCAACAGATTGTGATCGATTACCAGATTCCCGAATAACCCC
>JBDLJU010000102.1:0-10573 GCA_039714215.1 Chloroflexota bacterium
GGTGCAGAACAATGTACAGCGCCTGGAGAAAGACGATGACATCACAAAGACTCGAAAAAAAACTTGGGGGGTTGGACCGCAGAGAAATTAAAACTTTCGCGGCCAATTGGGATATGTTGGAAGAGCTGGTCAGTGATGTATATTCGAAGGGAGAGGTTGGTCCCACCGACAGAGACTTATTTGGAAGTTTGAAACTGGCGCTAAAAAGGTATTATCAGCAGCTTGGTGAAGAGCTCCAGCCCTACTGGACGCAGGTCCGGGTTGCTGGGAGAGTGTTGACCCGCGACCCGTTCGCCGAATTGCTTGAAAGCCCAGGTCTTTCAACGATCATTTCCAGTTGGGATGTAATGTCGAAAGTCCCTGCCGCGCGTGAAGCGTTGAACCTGATGTTGGTTGCTGCAAAATAGCCGCGGATGATTAAATCAAAAGAGGCCTGATCATTCAGGTCTCTTTTTTGATTAATTAGAATAATAAATCGTTCGGAAAATTACTTTCCTTCAATTTTTTGCTGCTCTTTCATTTTATCCAGGATCGTGGGCTGGTTGTACATCTTGTTCAGCAGGTAGCGTCCGATAATCCTGAGCGAGGCCAGTAGGGGAACGATCACGATGGCACCAAGGATTCCCTGGATCAGCACTGCAAGCATGATTGAAATAAACACGATTCCCTCGTGCATATGCACCATGCGACCAAAGAGGCGCGGGCGCACCCAGAAATTCTTGATCGTGATCAATACAGCATAGATCAGGAAGACCATCACCGCAAACCAGAGGTTGGGCATGTCGAATGTATTTGAGCCTTCAACCAGGGCGACCACCACTGCAATCGCAGCAGCAATCGCTGGCCCGAGGTCGGGGATGATTGTTAATAGACCGGTAATGATTCCCAGGAGCAGGGCGGCAGGTAAGCCAATGATTGCCCATACAATCGAGAATTCCACACCAATGATCAACATCAATACAAAATTGCCGCGCAGGTAACCTGCCCAGACATCCTTGATCAACTCGAGCAGCTGGCGGGCCTCATCCTTTGCATGGTCAGGCGCCAGGCTGAAGAGCCACTCCTGCAGCTTGCTCCAGTCGCGCATCAGGTAGTAGGTGGTTGCCATGATCATCATCAGCCAGACCGCGTTGACCGAGAGCACTTCAATTAAGTTGATCGCGCTTTCAGTGATCTCTAGAACGCCCAACTCAGCAATCTCGTTTATATCGGGGAGCACCAGATTAAACTCGATCTCACGACCCATGATCACAAGAGGCTGTGAAGCCCAATCCTGGATAACACCATAGATATTGATTAAGTCATCGGTCAATGTTTGGGCTTCCCGGACCAGGTTTGGTATTAATGTGCCTGGGACGCTCAAGAGGATCAGAATCGCTAAAATAAAGACGATCGCCACAGCCTGCCCGTGAGATAATCTCTTAAATTTCCGGGTCAACATTCCAACAAACGGGATTAACAAATATGCCAGTAATGCGCCAATCACCAATGGGCCAATCGCCCTGCGAATGAGGAATAGCAGCAACCCAAATACGATCACAAAGGCGGTGAACATCCAAATTTGATATTTTTCAGCCCAAGAGCTTTTCATTCAATCCTCCAAATAAACCATTTTAACTAGAAAGAACCATTTCATTTTCTGATTCTCATTTTAACCTCTATACGAATATTTTGATAGTAAGTTGCAGATCAGGAAGTGTTTTGATGGAAAAAGTGCTACGCTTCGCTGACTGCTTGACTGGTTTTGAGCTGCTGTCTGCGGAAACTTAACCCAACCAGCAGGAGGTATCCGAAATAAGCGATCATTTCGGTTAACGAAGGGTTTCCGTTGTAACCAAACAAAGCTTTAAGGATTTCTCCCGTGAATGATTTTTCATTTATGATTGAATTCACGTCCCAGAGATGCTCGATCACCGGAGGGATCCAGCCGATTTCATTGAGCTCATGCACACCGTGAGCGACCAGACCTGCCGCGAATAAGATCAGCAGGATCCCGGTTACCCTGAAGAAGCTTGCCAGATTGAGCTTCACCAGACTGCTGAAGAGTACCCAGGCTAAGATCGCCACGGTCAAGAAACCGAATCCAGCGCCGATCAGGGTGTCTCTGGCAGTTGTGGTAAATGAGGCGGCGGTGAGGAAAATTGCGAGTTCAACACCCTCACGCACGACCGCGAGGAAAGCCACGGTGAACAAGGCGGTTTTTGAGCTTTGGGCTGCCGAAGCAACATCCTGTTTGAGTTTCTCGTTGAAATTTTTGGCCTGGTGGAACATCCACCAGATCATCCAGGTGAGCAAAACAGCAGCGAGCAGCATGGTGATTCCCTCAAAGGCTTCTTCCGCAGCGCCTTCAAAGGATGCCCCAACCAGGTGCAGGGTGGCGCCAACCAGGATGCTGACAAGCACTGCCAGCGCTGTGCCAGTCCATACTATTGAAAAAAGTTCTTTTTTGTCAATTTTTTTAAGCAGCCCGAGGATCACACCAATAATTAAGGCCGCTTCGATACCCTCACGGAGGGCGAGTAGATAGCTGGGTAACATTAATCAATCTCCTTGATGTTATGGAAAACCATAAGATTATACCAAAAATGTTAAGGTAAGACATAAGAATAATCGATTTGACCCAGCACACCATTGACAATTGTCCCGGAAAATTGGTGACAACTGTCAATAGTACTGTCTGAAATCACAAGAAAGTATCGTTTAATTCTAGAAATCCGCCCTTATTGATCCAAATCAGTTGAGCAGGTTAGTTCCCTCCAAGCATCAAACTCTTTTTTTACAATGCGGCCATTTTTTCCATCAACCAGGCGTGAACCTCGGGAATACGATTGGCTGAAAGAGTAAGATGTCCATCGTCTGGTAGGAGCATTGCCTCGGCGGTGGGTATGTGACTGATCAGCCATTCTGCATGAGATAATGGAACCATCTGGTCTTGCTCGCCTTGCATAATCATCACAGGAATATCGATTTTTCCTAAGTCGAAACCCCAAGGGGAGATGAAGGCGAGATCATCGTCGACCCAGCCATTCCTCTGGTCACTGATTCCCACACGAATTTTGCTGAGTAAGAAGTCAGCAAATTTTTCTGTAAATACGGCGACATCAGGGGGACAAAGGATTGAACTAAGCGCTTCGACGAGAACTTTAGGGTCAGCGTTCAACATGGTAGGAGTCTCAGCCTCGATGTACTCTTCAAGTTTAGCCCTGCTATCGAGCGCTGCTCCAAACTCATCAAGATTGTCTTGGCCCATTCCGGCAAACCAGTCCAGACCTTCGGTGGTATAAGGCGCGGGGGAGGCAATTGATGCAGCCGCCACGACCAGTTCCGGGAGCAGGGCAGCGCATGCGAGAGCGTGCGGTCCTCCTCCAGATTTCCCCCAAACGGCAAGTTGATCGATGTTTAGCTGTGCCGCGATCGTAGCGATATCCTCGGCGATGCTGGCCACGCTGCGGCCAGATAGAGGTGTTGAACCTCCGTAGCCGGGCCGATCGAGACCGATCAGACGGATCCCTTGAGAATTTGCGTCTTCAATATGGGGTTGGTAGAGCAGCCCTGATCCTGGGGTACCGTGAAGTTCAAGGACAGGGAAACCATCAGGTTTCCCAGCCTCGTTCACGGCCAGTGTACGGCCGTCTTTTGTGCTGATCGAATGATTTGTGGTGCCCATCAACAACCTCCTGATTATTTCCTTGTGAAAAATGGATTTTCCTGGGTTCTCACTTCATTAAATTTCTTCGTCAGATAGTCCGCCAGGTACAGCTGGGACACATACTTAGACAGGTTATCTAATCTCAATTATATGGAGTTTCTTGGAAAATTCAATTTTGGGAAATATTTCACAGAAATTGGTGAGGTGAAAACAGCCATGCTTTGTTGATCTTCCCTTATTGGAATCAAAGGAAAAATTTATTGGGATTTGCCTGAGGTTTTCAAGTGAAGATTTTTCCAGTTAATCTGAAAAATTCCCAGGCTTCACATATTTTACCTGCTTAAAAGGCTTGATCTGCTCAGCAACGTTTTTGCGAATGATATGCCCAGAGTTGTGCATCAGGGTATCCATATTGAACTCGCGCAATTTTTTCATCGAAGCCATGCAGGGGTAGTGGTGGTGGAGCAGGCCGGCTTTTTCTTCGGCATCATCGACTGAAATCCCGGGTAAATTCTCAGCCACATAACGTGCGCAGCCGCAGACCGCGTCTCGCACGACCTCAACGCTTTTAATCGCTTTGCCCTGAGCATCTACCTCGATTTTCATTTCTGGTTTCCCAAAATATTTGGCAAAGGCGGAGATTTCTTTATTTTTGTACTCGATCCGCTCCCGGAAGGTGACTCCGAAGTCGTGTTCAGTCAGCGAGCACAGCGGTTTGGGGGTCACACAGACCACTTCCTGGCGTTCCAGCCAGCCGCGCAGTTGGGTTGCTAAACCGCGTGGTAACCAGCTCTCGTCGTCCACTGCGGCGATCACGCCTTTGGCCCCGGTCATTTTGGCCATGTCAGGGAGCAGCTCAGCCACGCTCTTGTTCTCCGCAAAAGAAAGGATCAGGTCGGCAGGCTCAAAGGATTCCGGCAGGTAGTCTTCCGGGTAATCGACGATCGGGGGTAGCACTTTGGGCGCGTCCCAACTGGTGAGCTCCCAATCTTTGGGTCCGTGTTCAGAAATATTTCGGAAGTGCCGCTTGCCGTATTCTCCGGAAACGATCGTCAGAATTTTCATAAGTTATCCTAATTTTTTTGGAGCGATAATGCCCTGATGGTTTCACTCGAATGAGATTTGTATTGAATACTAACAAATATACTCAAATAAATCAAATTATTAATCGAACTTGGTTCGATCAAAAAACACCACTCAATTTACTGAGTGGTGTCTTGTGGGGCTGGAGAGACTCGAACTCACGACCTCACCGATGTGAACGGCGCGCTCTAACCAACTGAGCTACAGCCCCAAGCCTATTTTTGGTGCGTGGGGAATTATAGCATTTCCCTTTTGCCCTGACAAGCATTTCGCTATCTGGCGTCAGGTATGGAAATTGCACCCTCTCTATTGATTGCAGTTGCTTAAAAGGAGATGGAGATGAAATCTTTGATCGCGGTTTTGCTGGTGGCGTTTGGCTTCAGCCTGACTTATTCCCCGGAAATTGCTTTTTACCTGGTGTTTGGCTTTGTGCTTATCTTGGTAGCGATTGCCTTGAGCCGCATCGTCCAGCATTAGGACACAAAAAATTTACTCGTGTTGGCGGAACAACCGAAAAGGAGGTGGGAAATACCTCCTTTTCAGTGTTGGGACCTGACATGTCCACCTATTTCACAAATTTAATCGACAGCGGGTAATGGGTTGGCTGATCCGATAGCGCTCGCAGGGTGTTCTTCACGCCCTGGTAGAAGGTGAACAAGCCAATCAGGAATAACGGGGTGGTGGTGAACAACAGGATTGGGGCGAATGCGATACTGGTCTCCATTATTGTGAAAATGACTGGCAGGATCATTAACACGCACGCATCGGCGAACACCACCAGGTTGATCGTGATCTGGAAGTTGAGCACATCTCGGCCGTGCTGATCAATTTTTAGGCTCTTGTTTTTCTTCCATGACCAGATCAATAGGGGGATGACTACGAAGCAAATCGTGCTGCTGAGATGCAGCGCCGCCAGCCAAAGCGATTCGTTCTCAAGGTCATTCTGCCCGAAGTCATACTGCAATGCATTGTTGAGGTTAGTCAATGTGTAAGCGCGTGGATCAACTTCTCCACTCTCAATCCGCTGGATGGTGCGAGTACTGACCTCACAAACCTCAGCCAGCTGCTCCTGTGTCAGTCCTTTTTGCTGCCGGAGTTCGGCAACTTTCAATCCTAGTTCTGGTTGGTTCATGGCAAGCTCCTTGTGGTTGTATTTTACACTCAGTATAGGATTTTTCATCAAAAAGACCATGTCGTCAGCACGACATTCACCAGACTCTTCTGTCGGGTGAGCGACACGGAGGAATTTCAATTTTTTTTCTCAGTTTGGGAATAAGCGCAAGCCTGCAGCAGCTTTAATTCTTTTTGTTACCGATCCGTAATCAGGATATCCATGGATTAAACTTCCTCCCGCCATCGAAGCTGAATGGCGGGAGGAGTTGAGATTTTCAAATATCTAGCTTTCCATATACAACAATTTACGGGCAGTCACATTTATTATTTTTTCGATCATAAACACCACCAAATTCCTGGCATTCTTGATAGCTGATATCTGCCCGGCAGGTTGGCTGAGGGGGAAGCGGTTCGATGATGCTCACCCGGGGGTGATAAAAAATAAACTCATCACACAGATTGACCATCACCTTCAGTTCGAGAGCTGCCCCAAAATCATTTTCTTTCAGTTTGTTGTCGCAGTACAGGCGACCGCTGTAACCCTGGTAGGTGCATTTCGAAGCGGGAGTGTCACCCAGGATCGCAATGTATTCCCATTCATTTTCGTCGCCTTCCACGGGTTCTTCCCAGCCCCACAGCGGGTGAGGCCATTGGATGAAGTACGAAAAATTGGTCGTGCCGTAGGGAATATCAAACATCGTCAGGCTGGCGTTCTCCGCATCGAATAGATCACAGCGGGATGGGCTGGGCTGCGGCGCAGGAGGAGGAGGAGTAGCTAACGGGGCAAGATCATCGTGCGGCACGGGTACCACCTGAAGGGTGACTTGCTCAAACTCATAGGCGCCGATATCACAGTAGGCGCCCTGCGGGCGGGAAATGCTGCGTTGATCATTTGGGATCGGGCAAACCCGGGAAGCCGGACCAATCACCGCGTCGATCGCGGAACTGCCAGCCAGCAAGGCGCGAGTTTCAGTCACCCCGCCGTTGTTGGCCAGCGGCCCCAACAGCATTACCGCGGGCGCGGCTGTGTACAGTACGCCACAAGAACCATCAGAATCCATGTTGAAATGGTTGAGCACCAGCACACCTCCACCAATATTGCAGTCTGAGTTATTCTGGAATAACGTTCCGGTCATCCTCACCTTAGGGATCCCATACCACACCGACCAGATCCCGAGATTGTTATCCGTGATGGTGACATACATCAGATCGAGATTGCCGTCGTTGTTGATCCCGGTACCTGAGTTACCATCTATCGTTGAATTTTCAA
Organism: Chloroflexota bacterium; assembly: GCA_039714215.1. Lineage (GTDB taxonomy): Bacteria > Chloroflexota > Anaerolineae > Anaerolineales > UBA11579 > UBA11579. The sequence continues at coordinate 7,116 of JBDLJU010000102.1, forward strand.
TATAAAATGTGGCTGTTTCGTCATTGGATATTGCATTCCACTGGCCGTTCAGACCGTTATCATTGATTGTGCTGCCCAGCATGTCTGCGGTAGCCCCAAAACGGTTAAAAATAGCGGTAGGACCGCCCATCGTGTACGTGTTTGCGTCTTGCTCGTTGTTGCGGAAAGTTGAGAATTTAACGTGTAGTTCCCCTTCATTATATACGCCGCCGGTGACGCCATAGGCATTGTTTTTCTCAATATTTACCAGGGTGAGGATCAACTTGCCCTCATTGAGGATCGCGCCGCCAGAATTTTTAATCACAGTGGTTAGATCCGATGGGTCATAAGCATAGCCATTCCTCAGGCTGACTTCGTGCAGGTCGAGGTCACCGCCGAATCCAACATAGAGGATGCGGAATTTAGTGTCTTCAGGACCTCCCGCCCTGACAATCTCACTACCATGCCCTAAAATTCTGATTGGGGTGGTGATCATTGGCAAACCGGTATGCCCGGTGGTTTTGTCATGGTAGTCGTTGATCACGTAGGTGCAGCCTGCGTCGAGTTCGATCACATCCAGGGTAATCGGGTCTGTGTTGGCAAATTCGATCGCTTTGATCAATTCAGCAGTATCCCCACAGGGGATTGGCGCAGGGTAGGGGACAACCGGTGTGCATCCCGCGCTGAATATTGAGATGACTGCTGTCCCGAAGATCAACAAGATTTTAATTAATTTTCCCTTTCGGTTTTTACTCTGGTTCCCTTTCATTTTTTCTCCTTTGTTGATTAACATCCTCTCCTAATTATAAGGAATTTTTGGCAAATTCAGATCAAATTCAGTAGGGATTGGTAGGAGCCTGGATCTTAATAGGTTTCTCAAATTCCCAATATGAATCAAACCTGCAAAGGGAAGGCTGCTTGGATTTCACCCTGATAAATCGTGAAGTTATTCTGCGCTGAAGACTTTGATCATATTTTGGATGAAGATGGTTTGCAGGTCGGGATTTTCAGCAAACTGCAGTCCGACACTGAATTTTGAGGTATTCATCGTGTTTGGATGGCACCAGACCACGGTTGCGTCGAAGTCGAAATTAATCTCCCCATTCACCGTGTGCGGGAAGCGAATCTGGAAAGCGACCACTTCCTGGTTTGGCAGTTCTACATCGGAGACAAGTAATAACCCGCCTTCAGAGAGGTTAACTACCTTGCCAATGTTTTCATCCGGATCAGTAGTGTGGATTGCCAGGTCGACAACCTGGAAGCGTTTTGATCTTCTTCTTTCAGTGTTCATATCTTGTATCCTGCTTTGATAGTTTTATCAATTATAGGGTGTCAGCCGAAAACATTCAATATCAAATATTAATCTGGCGCCAGCAACTTGATTGGTTCAGGAATACGATCCGCAACCGTGATGATCAGTGAGTCGCCTTGATTACGAGGGTCAAATTCAACTGTAAATATTTCCCAAATCCCTTCAGAAATAGGCAGGTAAAATTCACCATCCTCACGGCTGAGCCCGTACGAGATTGCACCGTCATCACGAACGGCGGTGATATTTATCTGAGGTACCCCCCGGTCATGCCTGTCAACCACCGTGCCGGTGAGGGTGAAGGCCGCAGTATGGTACGGGAAGAGAATCTCCTGCTCACCCTGCGGAATGCTGATATAAAATCGTTCCACCATGAGGATATGGCTGCTGACCTGGCAGTTTTCATCCATCAATGGTGTCCCACAGATTGGACCGATCACCTGGACGTCCAATATGCCAAACATCTCCTCAGGGAGATAAGTGATAAAGCTGCCTGAGAGGTCGGAGGTGGTATCAGCTCGCAAGCTTTCCCCTTCGGTGCTGGAGATCACTGCGATCAACACGCCATTGATTGGCTCGTCATTTTCATCTACGACCCGACCCTGAACGATTTGTGAAGCCGGGAAATTTTTTATTCCTGTTAGCGTGATTTCATCCGAAAAATCCAGGTACTGGGCAAACATCCAGCCTGTGACCAGCTCACCGCCCTCAGGAGTATACTCAACTTCGACCCAGGTGTTATCAGGCAGGCGGGAAACTGCGCTCAGTTCAGCGCCTTCTTCAAGGGTTTCAATCACATCGAAGAATGTGCTTGGTCCGCTGCGCATGTTCAGGAAGCCTACGTTGACCACGGCATCAACCGGGCGTCCTGGATCGTTTGTGGCGGATGCCAGCGGGATCGTCGGGCTGGGCTGCAGCGTGCTGTCGGGTTCGGCGGGCGGAGTATTTGTAGCGCCTGGGGCGGCGGTCAGGGTTTCTGCGATTGCAGTCTGGATATCTGCTGCAGTAGGTGGATTTTCCTCAGGGGCGCAGGCAGCGAAGGCAAGGATGAAAACCAACAAGGCTGGTGCAAGCCTCAAATGTTGAAACTTCATGTTTCAATCCTTTCGCTAAATATTTCTAGCAAACAAGCCGGAGTGCGCCTTGTTTGCTGAGATCATTCATTGAGATAGATATCGTCGATGATCACATTGAAAGGTTCGAGTTCCTGGCCTTCCTCGGTGATTGTATAGGTCACCCTTTGGCTGAAGAAGGGGGTGCCATCACGTTCAAAGCGGATCGCGACTACTTCCCAGGTGCCGAAGCCCAATGGGATAAAGAAGCGGCCGTTGCTCGGTGAGACCGCCTCAGAATCAATATTGTCTTCCAGGCGGGTGGCTTTGATCAAGATCCCGGGATATCCCCAGCCATCGGCATAGCTGATTTTCCCGGTAAGCGAGGTGGCAGCCTTCTCATAATAGAAATGCACTGCCTGGCTCATTGGGATAAATTCTGTGGAACGCCAAACCACCGGGAAGTATTCCTGTATTTCACACTCACCATCCTCGAGCAGCACCGAAATCCGGCTGTTGCAGTTCACCGCGGTGATCTGGACATCAAAAGGACCAGAAATTCGCTGCGGCAGGTAAATGGCAAACTCACCAATTTCATTGGTAGGCGTGTCCGCACGGATTTCAGTATCTCCTTGTGTGTAAACTGCCGCCACGCGCACCGCGTTGATTGGTACCCCATTTTCATCGGTCACACTGCCATAAATGGTCATTTCTTGCGGCCAGACCCCGATCGGGATTGTACCGAGGTAGCTCGAAATTTGCAGGTAGCTGGAGTTCAACCAACCAACGATCTGACCATTTCCATTTGGATTCGGTGCCAGTACCTCAAACCACTCGCCGCCTGGAATTGATGCCAGGACATACAGCTTGGTGCCGTTTTCCAGGCTGCCCATGGACTCGAAAAATGTACCAGGACCGTATCTAAGGTTGAGGGGACCATTTACCACAAAAGCGGTGGTCACCCATGCTGGCGTTGCAGTTGGGGTCGGCAGCGGCGTAGCTGTGGGCAGCGGGGTTTCTGTGGGGGGGGCATTCGTAGCCTGCACTGCAGCAGTCTCCGCTGCGGCGGTATATGCCAGGGCAATCTCTTCCTCAGCAGAAGGTTTGCACCCGGCGAG
>JBDLJU010000103.1:0-10532 GCA_039714215.1 Chloroflexota bacterium
CGCCCCGGTCTCGAACAACAGGTTAGTTGCCTGATCAGGAATACTGAATTCCAACACAGGTTCGTTTTCACCTGGAGCGAAAACTGTTTCAGTGCCCAGGTTGGAGACAGTCACCATATGCACGACCTGGACTGATTCTGGAGTGATCCATTCAAAGAAAATATGCATCCGGCTGACTTCTAACGCGCTGGTATCAGTCGTCGAATCGTAAATTTCCACTTCAAAGACCACACCCTCATCCCCACCTTCAGCCATATAAAAATCAGACGGGTAGAACATATCCTGGTACTCAACGACCGCAATGTAGATCGTCTCCGCTTCGAAAACAACGTCTTCAATCACAAAACTACCATCTTCAGCAACAGGGGCGGTCAGATCAAGCACCAGTTCATAATTGAGATATCCCTGGAGTGAAACCTGTAAGCCTTCGGAAATTCCCGTGCCAGATTTATTGACCACGTTCCCTGAAACCACGTTTCCGGTCCCTGGGACGACACTGATCGGTTCTTCCACCTCGGCGGGATCTTCGCCCGGTACTGCAGTTTCTGCTTCTCCTGCATCTGTGCTGTCCTGATCGACTGGTTCTTCAACCACCAACTCGGGATCAATAATTCCGAACAGGAATGAACGCACAAATAGCGCGGCTGCCTGCTGCTGATCGTTGTCCAGTTGATTGGCGAAAGCATGGGCTTCATTCCCGCTCCCGGTAGCAATTTTATGCGCAATTTCAGCCAATGAAAGGCTCGTGGTCCGTTCCGCGTCCTGCAGACTGGGGGCGCCGGAGGCTGCACCGCCCTCACCTTCAGCGCCGTGGCAGGCCGCACAGGTCTCCCCAAAAATCGCTTCCCCTTCAGCGAGCAGCGCTGGATCGGTACCGAGTCCATAAACATAACCCAAGACATCCCAGATATCCTGGTCAGATAGGCTTCCACTGAATGGGGGCATCATTAAAGCCATGCGACCATCACGCACCACATTAAACCATTCGAGCGGAGATGCCAGATAAGCCTGTTCCATCACCCCAATCGGGGGAATCAGCACACCAAGGGCGCCCGCCTGATTGCCATCCCCTAATCCCTGCGGACCATGGCAGTCCAGGCATTTTTCCACGTACCAGTTTGCCCCGGCCTGCAGGTTTATGCCTTCAGGCATGGCAGCTTCTTCCACCACGGCCTGGGTTGGCTGCACCTCGGGCATCCTTGCACCTGGAGGGGGAGTTACATCCCCGGCCAATGAGACATCACAAGCCGCCAGACCAAGGACCAAACCCAGGCTGACGATAATCAATAAGCTCTTTTTCATAAATATTCTCATTTCAAATCAACCGGCTGTAAATACCGGTTGAAAAATTTGTTATAGCTTCGATCCGCAAGACGTGCAGAACTGATCACCGGGCTTGATCGCGCTTCCGCATTCAGCGCAGAACTTGGCCTTACTGCTCCCCTTGGCAGCTTGCTTTTTCGGGCTGGCGCTCTTCCTGCGTTTGCTGATCATTTTTTCCAACGGGTCATCCTCATCGATAATTTCTTCAATCTTGCTCCGCCGGGCAGCAATCTGGGCTTCAATTGCCAGGTCCTCAGCATCCGCCTGATAATCTTCCTCAAGCTTTTTGATCACTTCAGCGCCGGTGGCGAGCAGATATTTTCGCTGGGGTAAATAAATTTCTTCCGGTACCTTTCCAAGCTCGTTATCAAAGTCGAGCTCTACCAGAGCATCCAAGATTCGCTCGCGCTCGGAGAGCAGCTCAGAAAGTTCAATATCCTCTTCCCATACATCCGGGCCGCCATCTCGGAACGGCCGAAAAATAAAGCCAGCCACCAGAACTACCATGGCGAGCAGCAGTAAGATTGATCCTACGTCCATAAAATCTCCAAATTCTTCCGGGTTACTGCGCCAAAACGGCGTCAATATCCGCAATTATCTCTTGTAAAGACTGGTACGGCCCCAACTTCGCCCTGGCCAACAGGCCATTCCGGTCAACAATGTATGTTTCCGGGACGCCGGTAATCCGAAAATCCTGTGATATGGCGGTAGCCAAATCGGGACCATTGGGGTAAGTGATCTGGAATTTTTCCAGGTAAGCCGCGGCCGGTGTATCCGTGTCTGTCCAGTCAACGCCCAGGAATACCACCTCGCCACCGGGTTCATAGTGCTCCCACGCCGCCTGCAAATCCGCTGCTTCCAGCTCACATGGATTGCACCACGAAGCCCAAAAATTCACCACCACCACTTTTCCGCGTAAATCTGAGAGGGTGATCTGGTCTCCATCAAAGGTGTAGAGTGTAAAATCTGGTACTTCTTCTCCAATACTCACCGTCCCTTGTGTAGAGGTACGCAGTTGAGAAGCCACTACGACCAGCAGGGCAAATACTGCGATCCAAATCGCGGCCTTTCCCCAAGAAAAACCTTGCGGTTGATCCTCGTTGGTTTCAGAGTTCAAATTAATTTCTTCTGTCATCGCTGCAAGACTCCTTTAATTGCGCTTCTTCAGCTCTTCTTCCATTTGGGAGATGTAATCAGATTCTACAGGCTCGGCACGATCAACTGCTAAAGATTCAAGCGGTTTGTTCCACAACAAAAAGCCGCGCACAATCACGAAAATGCCAATCAAAACAAAGATCGTCGGCAGGATATAGATCAGCCAGTTGATCCCCGTGCGGGGCGGTTCAGACAGCACCCGATCGCCGTAGAGCAGGACGAAATAATCAAAGATTTCATCCTCGGTCCATCCCAGGGCTAATTTCTCTCCAATCATCGCCCGCCACTGCTCACATGCCTCTGTAGCGCAGACATCCAAGGGGATGTTTTCGCATACCGGGCAGTACATCCGTTTGGCAATCGCGTTAATCTCATCGACTGAGGGGGTCGGTACAGGGTCCTGCGCCAGTGCTGGAGTAGTAGATACCGCGCCAAGCAGCACCACCACGACCAGGGCCAGCAAAATTCCTGCATTTGTTCGTTTCATCGCTTTTTCCTTTTTCCCTTAACTGCTCAACTTTTGGGCTGCCCGTGCCGGGGCGACAGCAAGCTCTTTTTCTTTCTCAGGCCAGGCTGCCACAGCAGTACCAACGATCAGCACAATTGAGCCGGTCCACAGCCAGCTGACCAGCGGGTTGTGGTAAAGCTTGAATGTCGCACTGGTCACCGAGATCTCTTCCCAGTCCACAAGCAGCACATACAGGTCATCTTCCATTGAACTGCGCACCCCGGGGATGGTTACCGGCTGGCGGGATTCATAATAATAATCTCGGCGAGGGTTAAGTTCCTCGAGGAATTCGCCTTCCTTGAATACCGAAACTTCTGCCCGGGCGACATTGCGGTTGTCATCAGTGTCAAACACAGCCAAATTATCATATCGCACAGAGTAATCACCGAGTTCCATCTCTTCACCAACCGAGATCGTTGCCTGGGTTTCAGTCTGGAACATTTCAATCCCAACCACACCCAATGCCATCAGCACGATCCCAAAGTGGATCATGTAACCACCGTAGCGGCGCCGGTTGCGCACAATCAGATTGCCAAGCTCAACCACAAAGTTTTTACCGTTGGGTTTTCGGCTGCGGGCCAAAGCCCCTTTGTAAAATTCATAAATGGTTACGCTGATTACCAGCGCCACCATCCAGAATGCCATGACCGCCCACACGTTTTCCATCCCGGTAATCACCAGCCAGATCGGGATCACAAAGGAAACCGCTGTCGGTTTCCAAATATTTCGGCCTAATGATTTCGCGGTTGACACCCGCCAGGCAGACAGCGGACATACGCCCATCAGGAAGATCAGCGCTGCCCACAGCGGTCCCGTTGCACGCTCATACCAATCAGGACCAACGGTGACTTTTTGCCCAGAGAATATATCCGCTACACTGGGGAACGCATCACCGATTGCACCGGTTGATTCAGTGATCAGCGGGAAGAGCACCCCAAGGAGCACAATCACCAAAATCGCCACGAATACCAGGTTATTGAGCAAAAAGAAGCCTTCGCGTGACAGCCAGGAGACCATCCGCGTCGGGGTATCCAGAGATTTCCAGCGTTTACTCAGCAGCGAAACAGAAACCACCAGGTTGGCGGCAATCAGGGCAAATAAAATTGGTCCAATTGCGCTCTGCGCAAAGGCATGCACCGACGACAGCAAACCGGAGCGGATCATGAATGTCCCGAAGATCATCAGGTTGTAGGTCAAGATCACGAGGATCATATTCCAGCGTTTGAACATCCCCCGCTTTTCCTGGATCATCACCGAATGTAAGAACGGCGTAGCTGCCAACCAGGGCAGCAAGGCTGCATTCTCAGACGGGTCCCAGCCCCAATAGCCGCCCCAACCGAGCACATCATACGCCCAGCGCATCCCCAGAACCAAACCGAGGGAAAGGAACAGCCAGGCCCACAAGGTCCACTTGCGGGAGATGGTGATCCAGCGGGCATCCGTCCGTCCGGTGACCAGGGCAGCGATCGCATACGCATAGGGCACCAGGAACGAGACAAATCCGAGATACTGCATCGGCGGGTGGATGATCATCCCCGGATGCCGCAGCAGTGGGTTTAACCCCCCTCCGTTTGTGGGCGTGTACAACACCGCACCTGCCGGGCCGAAGACATGATCTTCCACCAGACCGCTGGGCATCACCCATAATCGGGCAAATGGATTTTCAAAGAAGATCACCAGCAGTAAAAAGACTGCCAGGGTCACCAGGGCAACCAGGATCACCCAGGGCAAGAATTCCCGGTCACGCGACCAATCCCGCAAGGTCATCACAGAGGCAAAGATCGACATTAACCACGACCAGAACAACAATGAACCCGGCTGGCCACCCCACAGTGCGGTGATCTTTAAATATGCCGGCATGCTGGTGCTGGTCACTGAGCTAACATAGGCGACCTCAAAATTGTTATTGAGCAGCAGAACGATCAACATTGAAATCGAAATCGTCAGCAGCGGGAAAGTCAGCAGCATTGAATTCCGCGCGCTCTCAACCCAATGTGATTTCTTCTTCACCTCGCCATAGACTGCGGCAGCGGCCCCGTATAACGCCACGATAAAACTCAAAACCAGAGCCCCAAGGCCCAGGCTCACTAAAGTGCTTACCATAGTTACTCCTTAAACAAGGTAATCCTGTAATGGTTGTTCAGGCAGATTGTCGATTACCATGCAGCATTCGTTTATTTTAAATCGCAGGAGCCAATTCAGCAAACTCCAACATTCCTAGGTACAACTTGGCTGTAAACAAGTCAAGTAGGGCAGCCAAAGCTGCCCTACCGAAAGCTGGCATTTATTATATTTAATCACTGACCTGATCTCTGGTCAGGGTTGATCAACTGGCTGGGGGACTTCTTCGTACTTGGACGGGCATTTCAACAACAGCTCATCCGCATAAAAGATACCATCGTCACCCAATTTTCCAGTGAGGATTGCTTGTGCTTCATGCTGGAGCAAGTCGGGTTTGACACCATAATAAATTACTTCCATCCGTGCTCTGGTGGGATCATTAACCGCATCAAACAGCGCGGCAGCCAGGCCGCCATCATCTTCTAAAATCTCATCATCCGCTGGCATATGCGCCACGGTGAATTCCAGAGTGAGTGCCTCAGCATCGTAAACAATCGTATCGCCGATCACAGCACCAATTACCTGAGAAGGTCTGCCAATCGCAGCCTCACCTTGAGAAAACAACTCGTCCACTGTGGAGTAATACTGCACGCCCGCAGCAGTTGAGGAAACGATTAAAAACACGACGGTTGCCAGGATCAACAGCCCACCAATAATAAACTTACCGCGGCTGGGATTTCCAATATGTTCTTCTTGAATGGTCATGTACTTAGCCTCCGAACATAATCGTTTTTTCTATCAGACGATTATGTGAAAATTAATCATATTTACCGGTAATCATACCAAATATGTCCGATTAGTGGTATTACAAATGTACCCACTATTCAAGGACATCTGTCACAAAAGGATTAGAATTATACCCTTAATTTTTCTCCACACTCGCGGCAGAACTTATCCCCTGCCAGAGCGGCATTGCCGCATTTATGACAGAACTTGCTGCCTTTTTTGCCAGTCCTGCTGCTCGCTGCTGCCTGTTTTTTCTGAGTGTATTTTGATTTTTTGTGCTTTGTACTCTTCGATGAATCTTTTAAGAGGAACCCGATACCCATTGCGATAAGGATCACCCCGATCCCAACCACAAACCACAACCAATCAGGCGCATTGCTCAACAGCCCGGTTGCCTCACTAGGAGCAGGTTCTGACACTGAAGTCTGATCAGCAAACGCGTCCACCGTCAGTGTGCTGCTGTTCTTCTGGTATGCCATTGAAAAATCAAACTGCTCCCCAGCCTCCAGCGCACCAAAATTCCCTAAATAATAGCTCAACCCGTCGCTCGCCAGTTCGGGGACGCCCAGGTCAGAAGAAAACTCCATCTCTGCTGCCCCAATTGGCGTTTGCACCCGTACGATTAGCTCATCAACTGCATACAATCCAATCCAGGAGAAATCATAAGCACGGTCAAGCTCATCGATTTCCAGCCCGGGGTCATAATACTCAATATGCAGCACATTGCTGTCTGCAGTAACCACAAGTTCTGCCCAATCGCCAACGACCTCACGGGTGTAGGCCGCGGTAAGCAGCTGTTCGCCCTTTGCTACCGCAACTGCGTTTGGTTCTCCTGCGTCAGCGGGTATCCGAACGGAAATATTCACCGGAAGTGAAATATTTTCCGGGAGTTCGATCGTGGTTATCACCAACATGGAGGGGCGGTCGTATTCCGGCCAAAATTGGACCTGAACGACCTCAAAGGTAATCTCCTGCTGGGCAGAGACAGGTACCGAGATACTGATCAGAACTACGAGCAAAGTCAGCAAAAATATTCGTTTCATAATTATCTCCAAGATTAAATTCAACCAATTATATGTGGAATTCAGTTAAATTGGGAAATCCATTGATCGAGTTTTTAGATTCCGAGTCAATTATATAGAATTTCTCCCCGCCAGATATAACTTTGATTAACTTTACTCACATTTCCAGTGTTTTTCCAGGTTTCTGAAGGTGAAGCTCTGCTTGAAAACCGGTTGCTTTTTCAAGCTAACCAGTGATCGCCTCGCGCAGCTGAAGCGCCAAGTCTCCAAATTCAGGAGTGTAGCGGATTTGCTCATCTCTTGGGCGCGCCAGGCTGACAGCCAGATCGAGGGCAATTTTCGCGGGTCTTTCGCTAAAGACAATCACGCGGTCAGCAAGGAACAAAGCTTCGCTCATATCATGGGTTACCATCAGCACTGTACTGCGCCGTGCTCCCCAAATCCGCAGCAGCTCACTTCCCATCCGCTCTCGGGTAATCGCATCCAGAGCCCCAAAAGGCTCATCCAGCAGCAGCAGCTTTGGGTGATGCACCAGAGCACGAGCGATAGCCACCCGCTGGGCCATCCCCCCAGAGAGCTCTTGGGGAAGCGCATCCTCAAATCCCTGCAGCCCAACCAGGTTGATTAGTTCCTGCGCATCGAGGATAGCCTCAGCTTCAGGCAAACCTTTAATCTCCAATGGCAAGATGATATTCTCCATCACCGTACGCCAGTCCATCAAGTTTGCCTGCTGAAAAACCATCCCAACGCCTGAGCGCGGACCGGTCAATTTCCTCCCGTTCAGATTGATATCACCATTGGGATACGGGAGCAACCCGGCAAGAATGCGCAGCAAAGTTGACTTCCCGCTTCCCGATGGCCCAATCAAACACACAAATTCACCTTCATTGATCTCAAAGGACAGTTGGTCGAGCACATGCAGTCCGTCCTCGTTGTTTTGAAAGACAGCTGAAAGATTTTTTACCTGAAGGATCGCTTCTTTATTTTCTATCATGCACACCTAATCAATAAATTGGTTAGTAAATGCGGCATCCAGGTCCAATGGGTTGCTCAGCAAGCCCATTTCGAGCAGCACTGCTTCCATGTTCTCCCAGGCATCCTGTTGGGAATAACCAATTTTTTCTGCCTTCCAATACTCGATTGATAGATTCAACACTTCCATCTGGACGGCTTTGTCCTGCTCTGCGAGACCTTCAACATAATTATGGCAGATCAGATAGGCACTTTCTGGATCAGCGATAGTTTCCTCTACCGCCTTAACCATGGCTGACACAAAGCGGCGCACTGCTTCAGGATTTTCAGCAATCATTGTTTCATTGGTAATCAATCCATTAGCAGTCAGCTGAACAAATTCAGACACCTGAAAGTTGACTATCTGGTAGCCCTGGTTTCGGAGATGCACCGGTTCATTGGTCGAATATCCAACGACTGCCTCTACCTGGTCGGTAGCTAACGCCTCTACCTGGTTAAAGCCGATCGAGTCGAGGACCAGATCAGTTTCCGCGATTCCCTCAGCGTGCAGCATCGCGATTAACCCGATGTAGTTCGCCCCGTATAATCCAGGCAGCCCTACCCGTTTCCCCACCAGATCTGCAGGATTATTTATTCCGCTTTCTGTTTTGGCAACCACCGCCACCGGATAATCCTGATACCAGGCCATCACATACACGACAGGGATTCCCTGCTCACGGGCTAAAAGCACCTGTTCGCCTGAAGCAAGGGAGAAAGGCTGCTCACCCTGACCTACCAGAGCAACCCCATCTGTCTCAAAGCTGTAATCAAACTCGACATCAAAACCAGCATCAGCAAAGTAGCCTTTCTCTTTCGCCAGATACAAGGAGGCATACTGCACTGTAGGGATGTACCCCATCGGCAGACGGATTTTTGTCAGATCCCCTGCTTCAAATTCCAGCGGTGTCTCCGCTCCAGCACATGCAGAAAGAACCACGATTAAGACCACCAAACCAACCACAAATTTCACTTTCATTTCACTGAACTCCTCAATTAATTAACCTGCTTTTCCCTTCATGGCTTTGCCACGAGAGCAGTTTCCGTTCGATCAAAACGACCCCGCCGTACAATCCCAGGGCCATCAGCACCAGGCTGAACACAGCGACAAACACCAGGGCGGTGTCATACTGGCCGCGGCCAACATTGATCAAGAATCCAAGCCCGCGGTCTGAACCCACAAACTCGCCGACCACTGCCCCAATCACCGAGAGTGTCGCCCCAATCCGCAGTCCGCCCAAGATTACCGATAGCGCTGCGGGGAATTCGAGCAGCCGAAACATCTGCCAGCGGCTGGCTTGTAAGGTTTTCATCAGATAATACAAATCCTGCGGTACCGCCCGTACCCCTACAACGGTATTGATTAATATTGGAAAAAACACGATCAGCGCACACACCAGCACCTTGGAGATTATCCCCGGTCCGAACCAGATTACCAGGAGAGGCGCTACTGCAACAATCGGTACAGACTGGCTCGCAACAATATAAGGCGCCAGCAGTCGTTCCATCGCTGGGGATTTCGCCAGCATGTAACCCACCGCCGTGGCGGTCACAGCACCAAGGGTCAACCCAGCGAGCACTTCTCCCAAAGTGATCCAAAAATGGCTTAGTAAGCTGCCATCTTTCAGGGCCTCAACCAATCGGGTAAAAACCAGGCCGGGGGTTGGCAGAATAAAAGCCCTCAGGTCGCCGATCCAGACAATCAGGTACCAGGCCAGCACCAAAAATGCCAGCGTAAACGGCAGCAATGATAAATTGCTTTTTGGTTTCAATGAGAGTGTATTTTTATTTGTTCTGCTTGAGTCCATGTATGATCCTGTTGGTAATCGAATACCAGGTTAAAGCCCCCGAGGCATTATTGCATGCAGTTCATCTACACACGATCACTGTGGAACAAAAAACCCGAAAACCAACAAGCGGTTTTCGGGGCATCCACCGACCTTCAAGAGCCTGTGAATATGTATCACAGCTCCGCGCAAATTTCTTGCATGACCTTCTTTCATCCGGACTATACCGTCGGCCCCGGAGTTTCACCGGATCCTGCGCGTTGTTCTGTTGCGCTCGTGGGCTCTCACCACCGATCGGGAATTGCGCCCCCCCCAACGCTCACCCTGCCCCGAAGGTAAATCATTTAATTGTTAACTGCATTATAGCTGGTTGTGACAGCAGGGTCAATATCTCTCGGGAGCAACTGGTGTTCTCCCTTCTTCATTCAGCGTTTATTTGGTAAGATCATCCCGCTGCAGCCCAAGCTGCCGCAAGGAGATTTTGTTCATATGAAACCTGAAACCAAATCTTGGCTGCTGCGCCTCTCAAGTTTATTGATCTTCCTGCAATCATTGTGGGCGGTGTGGCTCTTCACCAGCATGGTGCTGCCCCCAGGAAACACCTTCTGGACACTATTTATTGCACCGGGAATCTACCTGGTTGAAATTATTTTGCTCGGTGGGTTTACCGCCCTGCTCCCCTGGCTGAAGCTCAAGCAAACCCCGACCTGGCTGTGGATCATCGCTGGTGTTTACGCAGCGCTGGCGCTCTCTGACCTGTGGACCGTCGGTTATTACCTCTCTCCCGCCCTGATCCTGACCATCATCAATGCTGCTTTTCTCTCTCCGCAGCGGGATCAATTCACCTGGCGGAATTTTTTGATCTTCACAGGCTCAGGCATC
>JBDLJU010000104.1:0-10504 GCA_039714215.1 Chloroflexota bacterium
AAGAGGGCATCTCGGTGCCCTCTTTTTACATCCTTTTTACACACCGTTATCAACCAGTTATCCTCTAAGAGATACCCTTGAAAGACTTACTCATCACCTATTGGAGGTTAACCAATGAAAAAGAAAGTTATTTATATTTTGGCAGTCAGCTTGCTGGCAGCCGCAGCATTTTCCGGAACAGCAAGCGCTGACCAGCTCCCCACAAATGAAAAGGCCCAGACGCCCCGAAACACGATCGGACAAGTGGTGACGATTGAGACGGATCATTTCGTGATTGAGAGGAACGGTGAACAGCAGGCCATCTTGATCAATGAAGAAACTCGTTTCCGCTCAAAACCAGGTGAATCCCCACCTGGGTATGATCAACTTGCCACCGGGATGTGGGTGGCGGTGCGCGGCACACCTGGGGAAACTGGTGATCTGATCGCGGTTTTGGTTATCTTGCTGCCAGAGGATTTTTCACCCGATTCCCTGCGCGGCGAACGCTTCTTGGGAGAAGTGACGAAAGTCAACAACGGACAGAACAGCTTCACAGTAATAACTCGAGCTGAAGAAGAAATCACGGTCTTTACCGATGAAAAAACCCGCTTCCTAAATGGAATCAGCGAACTCAAAGACCTCGAACATGGTTCCCAGGTAGGAGTCGTAGCAGTTGAGCAGCAGGATGGCTCTTTACTGGCAAAGCTGGTGGCTGGAGCAAAGCTTAACCAGAGGCCTTCGACAAACCGGGTTTCCGGAAAAGTTGAGACCCTCACAAACGATGCTCTCACCCTCCTGATGCGCGGGGATAACTCACAAACCTTCACGATCACCACCGAGACTAAATTTCGCAGCCTGGATGGCAGCATTTCAGAACTTGCTGAACTCCAAAGCGGCGATATCGTTGTCGTACTCTTCGAAGGAGATCCGGATTCAGACCTGGTTGCCCTGAACGTGATTGCCGCTGGTGAGAAGCTCAGCCAGGCGGTCAAAACCCTCCAGCGCGCTGGAGGAGAAGTACAATCAGCGGGAGGCAGCCATCTGACGATCAATACACCGTCTGGGGAAACTTTGAACTTCACAGTTGGTGAAAATGTCCGCATTCGCGGGCTGGGCGGAGAAACTGCTTTGAATGAACTCAAAAACGGTATGCGGGTGATGGTGCTGTACAACACAGACCAGGAAGGAAACCTGGTCGCCCGCGCCATCCTGGTCGGTGAAGGCGATAAACCTTTCTCGGGCAAACCAGATCCGCAGAACTCACTCCATCGGGATCAAGACTCCCCCTTACCGTAATCATTCAACTGATAAAACACCATCATATTGATCAGCTAGCTGATCAATATGATTAAATCGAACTCCGTACGATCTAACAAGGATGGGATCAATTAAAATCCCATCCCTGTTTTTTAAACTTAAGAATTACAGCGTGCCTTTATACATGCCCCCGTCTACGGTGAGCATCACCCCGGTGATATAAGAAGCAGCAGGAGAAACGATGAATACCGCCGCATTGGCGAACTCATCTGGGGAGGCCATCCTGCCGAGGGGACTGTTGACCATTTGCTTGGCGATCTCAGCTTCTACTGTGGTGCCGCTGGTCTCGGCCCGATAAGACATCAATTCATAAACTCGCTCTGTTTCGGTCCAACCGGGAAGAATCGAGTTAAAACGAATCCCGTCTGAGCCAAGCTCCAATGCAAGCGTCTTGGTCAAGCCGATCGTTGCCCCACGGACGCTGTTTGATAGTACCAGGTTGGGGATCGGCTGTTTCACGGAATATGAAGTAATCGTGAGGACGCTGCCGACATCCGATTTGCGCAGAGCAGGTAAAGCTGCCCGGATTAATCGGACATGACTCAAAAATGAGAGATCAATTGCCTGCTGCCAGGTCTGCTCATCGAAATTCTCAAACACCCCGGCTGGGGGGCCTCCAGCATTGGTAATCAGCAGGTCCAAGCCACCCATTTTTTCCACTGCCTGGGGGACCAGTTTTTCAATCTCTGCGGGAGACGAGAGGTCCGCCGCAAATGGGTGAATGCTCACGCCGGTTTCACTTGCCAGTCCTTTGGCAGCCTGTTCGATCCTTCCCTGATCGCGGCTGTTGATTGCAACCTCTGCTCCTTCTAAAGCGAGACCGCGGGCGGCAGCATAGCCCAAACCTCGGCTGGCTCCAGTGACCAATGCTTTTTTATTGCTTAATCCAAGATCCATCCAAATCCTCCAAATTATTTATGTCCAATGTCGATCTTCATTATACGGTGAAATCGACGCATACCATCCAGCTGAGATCTAATTAAGCGATGATATACTTAAAGTTCAATCCACCCTGCATATTGTAATCTATCCACTATAAGAATTATTCTCATTCAGAGGCTGAATAGAACATGCAACCAATCCCATTTTCTAGCATCCCATTATTTAAGACCCTGGCGCAAGAAGACCTTACCGAAATCGGTGAATCCTTACGATTGAAAGTTCTCAAAGATGGCGAAATCCTCTTCCACGAAGATGAGACCGGCGACAGTCTATATGTGATCCTCCTCGGAGAGCTGGAGGTGATTAAAGCATTGGGGACTCCAGAAGAACGCAAGCTAAACCTGCACGGGCAAGGAAGTTTCCTTGGTGAAATGAGCCTGCTGACAGACAACAATAAACGGACTGCCTCCGTGCGTGGACTCGGAGAAACCCATTTGCTTGAACTGCGCAGAGATCGCTTTGAAGAATTGATCGAGAAACGTCCTTCAATCGCCTACCACATGGTCCGCGAGCTAAGCGCACGGCTGCGCAGCAGCGACGAAGCGATGATCAAAAGCCTGCGAGTTAAAAATGAGCAGCTGGCCAAAGCCTACGAAGAATTAAAAGCAGCGCAGGCGGAGCTTATTCAAAAAGAGAAGCTGGAAGCAGAATTAAACATGGCACGCAAGATCCAAACCAGCATCCTGCCGCAGGAGATTAACCTTTCTGATTGCTGCGAATTTGGCGCGAAAATGGTACCGGCTCGGGCAGTTGGGGGAGATTTTTATGACATCATCCCCCTGCCAGACGGGAAAATAGGGCTGGCGATCGGGGATGTTTCTGATAAAGGCGTGGCTGCGGCGATGTTCATGGCGCAATTTTGCACCTTACTACGTGTCGAAGCCAAGCGCTGCCCAACACCTGCTGAGGCACTCACCAGAGTAAATAATGCGCTGCTTGAATCCAACACAGCGGGAATGTTTGTTACCGCGATTTATGGTGTTTATGATCCAAAAGCGAAAACCTTCTGCTACGCACGAGCAGGTCACGAGGTCCCGGTGATCTTTGATCCCAAAGGAGAATTCTATCAGCCAGAGCATGACCAGGGATCGGCATTGTGCGTCTTCCCTGATCCGCTTTTAGACGAACAGACTGTCAAGATTTCCAAAAACTCCACCCTGATGATGTATACCGATGGCGGAACAGATGCGATGAACACCGATGAAAGCTTCTTTGGTTTGGAGAATCTAAAGCAAACATTTTCCGCTCAACTGGATAAAAGCCCCCAAGAATTATGTGAAATTGTGATTGATACATTGCTTGAATTCCAGGAAGAAGATCAATTTGACGATGCCACCCTGGTTGCTCTTCGCCCGATCTAAGCTTCAAACAAATCAGAATAACTCAATCTGATCGTCAACTACATCTACATCGCGCCAGGTGACTTCTACCCAATCAGCCACCTTTTGAAGCACCTTACGGGTTTGCCTGGCGTCGTTGCTGACCATCGCACAAGCTACCACGGAACTCTGCCAGATATCGAGGTCATCAATTTCGGCAACCGATAAATTAAAATCCTTACGCAATTTTGTGATCAATGGTCGCAGCCGCCCCCGCTTTTCTTTGAGGGAACTGCACCCAGGAATCATCAAATTTAAAATCAATACGCCAATCGACATCAACATATCTCCTGAAATCACGGATTGGATCCTTGCTATACTATAGCGCAAATGGGCTAATTGTGTTAATCCTATAATGCCTGTATGATTGAATATGAGGTAAATGAGATGAGAAAAACACTATTTACAATTGGTTTACTCCTGATCATCGCAGTTTCAGCATTTGCAGTTGTCCGAGGAATTGGCGGCGCGAGCAATCAGTTCACCGATTTCCTCAGCGCGACACCCACAATCACACTTGACCCAGTCACGATCATTCACGAAGTCCAATCGCTCGCCAGACTGGAGACGATCCATTACTCACTGGAAAAGGTGATTACTGCCGAAACCAACCAGGACACGCTGGGCTTCCTGTTTGGGGACAAGCTCTTATTTGTCGCCCACGGTAAGGTGATCGCGGGGATTGATCTGGAAAAATTGACCGAGGAAGACCTGGAGTACACCGAGGGTGTGCTCTACGTTAATCTCCCCCAGGCGGAAATCTTCATTGCTACCTTAGACAATGATAAATCCTACGTCTATGATCGGGATACCGGTCTATTGGCCCAGAATGAGATTAACCTGGAAACCGCAGCGAGGCAAAGCGCCGAACAGGCGATCCTTGAGGCCGCTCTAGAGGATGGCATCCTCGAGCAGGCCCAGATCAACGCTGAAAATTATATGGTCCGCTTACTGCGCAATCTGGGTTTCCCTGAGGTAGTCTTCAGCACCCCCTGACCTGTAGATTGTTCTCAACACAGTTGATCCTCCGTTCCCCTACACCCAGGAACCACAAACCGGGCAGAGCTAATGCCCTACCCGGCTGTGATCTCAAGGAGAGAAGAGGAGAAAAAAGTTTTCTACTTGGTTTTCACTTTAATTTGTTTTGCTTTTGATTCTTCAGCCTGCAGCACTCGTAAACTGAGCATGCCATTCTTGATTTCGGCGTCAGCGCCGGAGGCATCCAGGGTTACCGGCAAGCGCAAGCGGCGGGAGAACTGTCCAGAAGGAAGCTCATCGAGCAAGCTTTTGGTATCTTCATTTTGCTCTACAGGAAATTCTCCACTGAGCGTCACGATGTCTTCCAAAACCTCGATTTTTACATCTGCGGGGGAGACACCAGGCACCATTGCTGTAATCAGATAAGCTTCGCCATCGAAGCGGACATTCACAGGAATGTGGACATGGTTGTGTTCTGATGCAGCGGTTCGAGCCAAACGGCGAGCCATTCTGTGAGCGGGGTGTACGTAATAATTAGTCATATTTATTCTACCTCCAGGTGATAATCACCATAATTTTGTGTTTAGTATTTTGATTTTGAATTTCATAATAATCTTACTGCCGCTGTATTTGAAAGATATAAACAAAGAATTTGCTTTTAATTAACGAATTATTGGTGATATATTAACGACCGAATCTGTCTCTGACCCACTTGGGGGATTGTTGAAAATCGTGCCTGGAGGCAAGATATAATTTGCTTAATATACCTGTCAAAACTGAAAAGCCTAACTGCGACACGTTTTTAAGTCCACAGTCGACTAAGAGAACGACAATCGATTGTGAAAAAAATCGAAATATAAATATATTATTGCCTTGAAAGGTATCCATTAATGAGCCATTACCATCCCACAAGGAAGCTTACGGAGCAACCGCAACGCCGGCATTCCCTACAGAAAACCTCACGGCTGATGATCTTTTTAATAATTATCGGCGGGTTATTAAATGCCTGTACTTTGCCAGAAGGGATTTTTTCCGGTGCGGCTGGGGTTGCCAATGACCCACCCTTCGTTGATCTTCCGATTGAAACCAATAACGGGTCGCGCGATCCTGCACAGGACACCCCGCGCCCCTCCCCTACTTCTTATCCTTCGCCCGCTGGTTTAATTGCATTCATCAGCTACCGTGATGGCAACAGCGAAATCTATGTGATCGATGCTGATGGCAGCACCGAAACCCGGATTACCTCCAATGATTCCGAGGACAGCACACCGGTGTGGCATCCCAACGGAAGCATCTTGCTGTTCAGCTCCAATATCAACGGCAGCTGGGATTTGTATTACACCTACTCCGGGGGCGGCAATCCAATCCAAATCACCGACCTGTCCGGAAAAGAAAATAACCCGGTCTGGTCGCCGCGTGGAGATATGATCGCATTCGATTCATTTACAGATGGTAATTGGGAAATTTATCTGGTGAAAAACGATGGCAGCGGTTTGCGCCGGCTGACCAATAACCCCAGCGGTGACAGCTTTTCTTCCTGGTCAACGGATAGTACCAGGATTGCCTTCCAGAGCAATCGCAATGGAAATTCAGATATTTTCATCCAGCACGTGGCCGGGAATGAACCATTTGCTCTGACATCCCATCCAGAACCCGATTCCGATCCCGTCTGGTCTCCAACTGATGACCGATTGGCCTTCCGCTCATGGCGAGATGGAAATGCTGAAATCTACTTGATTAATGCGGACGGCACCGGATTATTCCGCGTGACCAACAATTTGGGCGAAGAGGGCATTCCCGTATGGTCTCCCGATGGTACCAAATTGGCCTTTGCCTCAAACCGTGATGGAGACTGGGAGATCTATGTGATCAATGCAGACGGGAGCGGGCTGATACAGCTCTCCCATAACGATGTCTTTGACGGATCACCAACCTGGTCTGCAGACGGCAACCATGTCGCCTTCCAATCTTCACAATCGGGGAATGGTGAGATCTATATCGCCAACGCGGATGCGACCGGATTGATCCGGTTGACATTTACTACAGAGGCGCTGGATGGCTTCCCCGCCTGGGCGCCAAGGTAATCTTTTCCAGGGTGAAAGGCAGACTAAAACACCTCGCAAAGTTAAAATAATAATGAGCAGCGCGCTGCTCATTATTTAAATCGAACTTCGTTCGATCAAATAAAAAACGAGCACCAGAAAATGGTGCTCGTTTTGTTTTAATTTACAGCTTACTCAAAAACAAAATGGAGTGCATCTGCGGGCACTTCACCCCAGAAATCACTGTTCGGAGCCAGGGTCAGGCCATCTGCGGTCCACTCTTTGAGCATGTATGCGCCGCTGCCATCGATACCACTGTCCATCATTCCATAACCAGCTTCCAATACGCCAGGGTTCAGAATACTGAAGAACGGCTGGGCGATCACCTTGAGGAAATCATCCATTGGTTGGTTAAGGTGGACAAGCACGGTCAGGTCATCAACTTTTTCAATCCCATCAAAAATCGAAATCGGCTTGTCGTTGGCATCTAATTCTCCACGGAAGCCTTTGAAGTTCTCCAACCAGGCAGCATATGCACTGCTGTCTGCTCCGTGAAGGGGGTGCTCTGGATCAAACCAACGGTTGAAATTATCCAGGATCACATCTGCAGTCACCTGGGTGCCGTCAGAAAAGACCGCATTTGTGCGCAGCGTGAATTCATACTCAAGGCCATGATCAGAAATTTCATAACTGAGAGCCAATCCTGGGGCGATGAAACCATCGTTGTCTAGAGTCACCAGCGAATCATAAATGTATCCGCTAACAATTTGTGAAGCAATGTCGTCGAGGGCAATTACAGCTGGGTCTAGAACCAGGTCACCAGAGATCGCCATCGCCTCCATCCCATCATCGGTCGTGCTGTCATCCATGGAGTCGTTGGCAGTATTGTCGTTATCTGCCGCAGGCTGATTCAGTGTTGTGTTCTGATCTGTTCCACCACATCCCGCGGTGAGAACCAGTAAGCCAGTAAGTAAAACCAAAAAAGTAATTCGTCTTAGTCTCATTTTCTTTCTCCTTCTCTTAAATTTTATCATTTCCACTTTTGTCTTTTTCGCAAAGGGAAATCTGGATGTAACTTACCCAAAAATGTTGTATGCTATGGGTATAATACATTAAACTGTTGAAAAGTCAAGTTTTATTCTTTTTATGATACAATTTGTCCACTTTATTTTTTTCGTTTTTCGTTTGAATTAAAACTTTTCTTAATCAAAGCCGGATTTGTAATCGGTGGTAATCCTCAGATAGGTTTAATCCACCCCTGATCACAAATTTTTCACCATCTAGGAGAAAAGAATGACAGCCCCATTCGAATCCAAGCGAAAGAGGATTGCAGCGATCACAGTACTCCTGATATTCAATTTGCTGCTCAGCGCTTGTGCGACCACAGGCAATCCACCGGCAGCGGCTGGGGCAGAATCAAAGAGCACTCAGGCTTTACAAACCAATTCAGCAAATCAAATCCTACCAACCGCTGATCAATTCATTGAAAGCGAGCCTGGTAATACCCCACAAGGCCAAGGCAACTGCGCAGAATTTGACCTCAAATTAGATTACAGTTCGGAAACTTATGAAATCTCTGCTCCAACCGGAAAAGAAATAATGCGTGTTACGATAAAATCGCGAACAGGGTGTGATCAGTTCAGCGCGGATAACAGCAAAGGGTGTTATTCGATCAGTGGAATTGGCTCTGCAAACGTTTCTGTCAACCGATTTGATGGCGACCCAGGATGCAAAGAGATCACCCACCTCGAAATTAACTTCTCACGGGAAGATAGTGATGCGGTGCAGGTTTGCCGCTACGACAAGGAAACTGGATATTCCCTGCTGACTGTGCCAGATGCGGAATCCATCAACGATCGTCTCAGCCACCCCGATGATATCTATCCAGTCCCCGCAGCCGGCTGTCCAGCAGAAGAAACCCCGCAAACTGTGCAGCTTTGCCATTTAAACCAGGATGGGGGTTATGAAATTCTCAAAGTCAAAGCAGATGATCAGCTTGGCGGCCATGCAGAACACGATGGTGACATTTATCCAATTCCCCCCAACGGCTGCCCTGGAAAAGAAAAAGTAACACAGGTCTGTCATGCCACTGGCAGCGCTGCAATTCCATTTGTTCACCTTACAGCAGGAGAAGATGGCATTCTTACAGGAAACAATAGTCATCCTGATGACCTGATCCCTGCGCCCACCAAGGGCTGCCCGGAACCGCAACCTCCAGAAAGTGTGTGCGTGGACTATCTCCTGTTCCATACCTTCCGAGATGGGGACCTGGAAATTTATCGCCTGGATGGAATCGAAGGCTCCGACAATTTCGAGCTAACCAACCTCTCCCAGGGCCCAGATTCTGAGGATTCACGCCCCACCCGTTCCTGGGATGACCAATGGGTAGTATTTGAATCCAACCGGGATGGCAATGTTGAGCTCTATATTAATAATTCCAGCGGCGGGATTCCCGTCCGGTTAACGGTTACTAAATCAAACAACCTCAACCCGATGTTTTTAATGGACAACCTCCATGTGGTCTACCAATCGGATCGCAACGGAAATTGGGACATCTTCCAGCTGGATATCAGCACCGGGGAAGAAACTCAGCTGACCACCAATCTGGCTGACGACAGTAATCCTTATGCCTCACCCGATTCAGAATGGATCACGTACCAGAGTAAACGGTCTGGCAATTGGGATATCTACTTGCTCAATTTGAGGACCGGTGAAGAAATCCAGATCACCGATCAGTATTCCGATGAAATTAATCCGACCTGGTCACCCAACGGAGAATACCTGGCATTCCTGAGTGATTCCGCAGGGCACAACGACCTGTGGGTCTACAACATCCTAACTGGTGAGCTAATCCTGGTCAGCACTGGGGGAAATCAAGCTGCCAATAACCATTCCTGGTCCCCAGGCGGCGATAAAATCGCTTATCAATCCATCAGAAATGGCAACCTCGATATTTTTTCGTATGACATCGTTGAAGACGAGGAATATCGATTGTCCAATTATGCTGGGATTGATTCATCACCTACCTGGGATTGCAGCGGAACCAGTGTTTCCTTCACCTCCGCAAGGGATGGCAATTTAAATATCTTTTATGTGTTTTGGAAAGGAGGTACCCAGAAAAATACAACCACCCACCCGGCAACTGATAAATGGTCAGAGTGGTCTCCAGCCAAAGAACAGGCAAGTCAAGGACAATGAATCTGAATATCATCAATCTTTATTATTCAAAAGATTAGATTAGAAAAACAAAAACATTTGGTAGTTTTGACAAATTTGTCTATACTAGATAAGGAAACAAAAAGAAAAATTACACCCAAGCAATCACCAACCCTTTTTTAAATATTTTTACGACTAAGAAATTACTTACCCAATAAGTTATGCTGCATCAAAGTTACAACAATGTAAACAAAAGAAGTATTAATCAATTCATGAAGGAGAAATGAATGAGTAATCATAAAAGCAAATCACGTTTGCTGTTCACCATAATCGTAGTGCTGATCATTTCAAGCTTATTGCTTGTTGCTTGCGATGCTGATGGTGGCTTGTTTTCCGGTGCAGCCGGAGGGCAAGGAAAAGGCCAGGGTCAAGACAAAGGTAATAACGACAATGGCAATGACACCGGGGACAACACCGGCGATGACACCGGCGATGACACTGGTGATGACACCGGCGATGACACTGGTGATGACACCGGCGATGATACTGGTGATGACACCGGTGATGACACCGGCGATGATACTGGTGATGACACCGGCGATGATACTGGTGATGACACCGGCGATGACACTGGCGATGACACTGGCGATGACACCGGTGACGACACTGGCGATGACACCGGTGACGACACTGGCGATGACACCGGTGATG
>JBDLJU010000105.1:0-10469 GCA_039714215.1 Chloroflexota bacterium
GCCGTGGATGAATTCTTTTCCATAAAGGTGATAAACGCCTCTGTGACTACCTGTTGAGCGGCGGTCTGCACTTCGGGGTTCATCAATTTCACTTTTGTTTGGCTTTCAAACTGCGGGTCAGGGATTTTAACTGAAATGATCGCGGTCAATCCCTCGCGGGTGTCATCGCCGCTGAAGTTTGAATCGGCGTCTTTGAGTAGATTATTTTTTCGGGCAAAGTCATTCACCGTGCGGGTGATCGCCGAACGCAGACCGGTCAGATGGGTGCCGCCGTCAATCGTATTGATCGTATTGGCGAAGGCATACACCGATTCTGAGAACGCGTTGGTGTATTGGATCGCAGCGTCAATCACCAACCCACCCTC
The DNA here is from genome assembly GCA_039714215.1 of Chloroflexota bacterium. Lineage (GTDB taxonomy): Bacteria > Chloroflexota > Anaerolineae > Anaerolineales > UBA11579 > UBA11579. The sequence goes on from JBDLJU010000105.1 coordinate 366, forward strand.
AACCTCTTTTTCCACATGCACTACCGGGTGGAGCGCTTCCCGGTTTCGGTTAAGATAGCGCACGAATGATGTGATCCCGCCTTCGAAGTAGAAGGTCATCTCGCGCCCGTCGCGCTCATCGACCAGCTTGATCTCTACTCCGCGGGTGACAAATGCCATTTCCCGGAAGCGCTGTACCAGGGTAGTGAAGACGTAATCCTCATCACTTTTAAAAATTTCTTTGTCGTATTTGAAGGTAACTTTCGTGCCGGTATCGTCGGCTTTTACCTTACCGTGGCTCTTCACCGGGCTGACCGGACGGCCGCGTTCGTAGCGCTGGGTGTGGAATTTCCCATCGCGTTTTACTTCGACCTCACACCACTCAGAAAGGGCATTTACCGCAGAAACACCAACACCATGCAGACCACCAGAGACCTTATAGCCGCCGCCATCGAACTTACCGCCGGCATGCAAGGTGGTCATCACCACCTGGAGGGCGGAAATTTTCTGGGTAGGATGTTCAGCCACAGGTATACCTCTACCATTGTCGATCACTGTAACGCTGCTATCTTCGTGGATGGTGACGTGGATGCAGTCAGCGACAGCGGCGAGGGCCTCATCAATTGAGTTGTCAACCACCTCATAGATCAGGTGATGCAATGCTTTTACATCGGTACCGCCGACATACATACCAGGACGACGTCGGACGGCTTCCAAACCCTCCAACACCTGAATATCTTTTGCCTCATAAGACGAATTGTTATTTTTTTCAGCCAACTAAACCTCCAAAACGGAAAGATATCCTCTTTCCGAAGATCTTTAGCTATTCTAAATTATCAATTTGTTACAATTTCCAGGAATTCAGTCACGATATTTATGCTGATTATTAATACTGGATACATGTTCTATATTTTACCATATTCAGCCAATTCCCGCTTCCCAGCGGCATCACGGCAAAACATAATAAAACACCGAACTTTTGCAAAGGTCTGGATATTTTAAACATAAATTAAACGTAAAAATTACCCCGGCCTACTTGACCTCGAAGCATTCTATCTATACTATAAATAGAATGGTTGTGTCCCCCCCAGATTAAAAATTAAATATGAATAATCTCAACCATTATGTTTAATTATCCATAATTCTTTATTTAAGCTAAAGGAGGTGGTGCCAATAAAAGAGCCTGAACTTATCAATGACCAGTCGGATTACCGCTCAATGCGGCATCTTGATAAACTAACTTTTGGAGGAGTAAGAATGTCTAAGAAATTCTACACAGTATTTGCAATCCTCATCGTTTCGATGATGTTTTTTGCTGCATGCGGCTCCACAGACGCAGCAAATGACGGCGGTGGCGACAGCGCCATGCCAGAAGACGAATGGGGTTATATCACCTTCGCCCCAGGCGAGGAAATCACCCTGGCTGTTTCATCCGCGCTTGCCGGCGGCTATGCCGTTTATGGGCAGGACATGCTCAACGGCGTTGAACTGGCGATTGCTGATTTTGGCGGTACTCTGAAAGGTTGGGCCATAGGCGTTGAAGGCGGCGATGATGGCTGCGAAGGCGCCCCTGCCGTGACAGTAGCTGAGCAATTTTCTGGTGATCCCAGCGTGCTCGGTGTTGTCGGACCGATGTGCTCCGATTCTGTCTTTGTAGCTTCTGATATCTATGCAGATCACAACGTGCTGATGATCACGCCCTCATCAACCGCGGTGATTATTACTGCTCGCGGCTATGAGAATATCTTCCGCACAGTTGCAAACGATGACCTGCAAGCCGAAGTAACCGTTGGTTATCTGATCGATGACCTCGGACTCAGCTCGCTTGGCGTGATGCACGACCAAGGCTTATATGGTGAAGGTATTGCCCAGGCAGTTGCCGACAAGTTTGAAGCAGCTGGTGGGACCGTGGTTGCTTTCGAAGGTGTCACTCGTGGTGAGACCGACTACAGCGCAGTGATTTCAAACGTGCTCGCTGGCAGTCCAGACGCGATCTACTTTGGCGGAATGGATGCTGAAGGCGCACTGCTGGTCAACCAAGCGCGCAGCGCTGGTTTTGAGGGAATCTTCTTCGGACCAGATGGGATCAAATCCAAACCAACTTTCATCGACGCTTCTGGCGGGGCAGCTGATGGTGCATTCGCTACCTTTGGCGCTGTTGCCGGTGCAGTTGGGAAAGAGGATTGGGAAACACGCTTCACAGAGCTGTACGACGCTCCGGTAGCCTACGCCGCTGGCTCCTATGACTCAGCAATGATGATTTTGTTGGCAGCCGATGCAGTTGGTTTTGTGGATGATGATGGCAACCTGCAAATCCCCCGCAAGGCAATCGCCGAGCATGTCCGCGCGACCCCGTTTGACGGCATCACCGGACATCTAGAATTCACCAGCACCGGCGACCTGGCAAGCGTATCGATCACCATTTTTGAGGTTATCGATGGCGAGTTTGTCGAGGTCAAGACTGTTGACTTTGGAGAATAATCCAGACCAATTTTTCCAAGGATAAAATCGATCAAATCAGGGATCAAACATCCTGATTTGGTCAGATAACCCATCAGGGAGGCAGGTAAAATTCACTGCCTCCCTGATAATACTTTTCAAATTGATTGCAGCTGTTTCGTCCGATTTGAACATCGTGATTGACAAACTAAAAGGTTTTAATTTGATTGGTGATCCAATGGATCAAATCCAAGACTTCATCTCTAATTTAATTTCCCACAATGGTGTCAAGTCTATTTTTCAAATCAAGCACCTGTTTTTTTTGTCTTTGATTTTAATCCTAGTGCCGATGAATTTATTGGATGGGAAAGCTACCGCAGAGATCAATCAGACTGAGGAAACCCCGCTGGTGATTGGGATTGCGCAATGGCGCCAAGACAGCGGCTCTTTTATTGATGTCCAAGAACGAGCATATGCCACCCTGAATAACCAGATCAGCCAAGCTGAACTGAGCAATGTTACCTTAGAAAAGCTGCCGGTTTACCTCGACAACGCCATGCAGGTAGACGACGTCGCAGCCGAATACGCGGTGGATATGATCCTCTGGGGATGGTATGATCCTACAGCGATCCGGAGTTATGTGGACCTGGCTAACGCCACCCAAGACGACGGCCTTACCAACAGTTTAGCTGCTTTTCTAGAACATGGAGGATCCACCCAGGCAGTTCGGGTATTAATCCTTCTAAGCACGTTGGACTACGACCTGAACGGCCTATATTTCTGTGTCCCCCGTTGGACACCCTAAGCAATCATTTTACTTAAGTATTTTTTTAAGGAAGAAGAGGAGGTTCTGGATTATGGAATTTGACTGGGTCAGATTTGCAGAACAATTAGTTAATGGGCTGACGGTAGGCAGTTTCTATGCCTTGATCGCCCTGGGGTATACGATGGTCTATGGTGTCCTAACTATGATTAATTTCGCTCATGGCGAAATCTTCATGATGGGGGCATACGTGGGCTTGTATTCTTTAAATCGTATGGTTGACAGCGGGTTGTATGAATCTAACCCGCTGCTGGCAATTGTCATTACCTTTATTGCCGGTACTGCCGGGGCAGCAATCACTGGCGTCACGGTCGAGAAACTGGCATACCGCCCCCTGCGCCGGGCTGCCCGCCTTGCTCCGCTGATCAGCGCGATTGGTATGTCAATCTTTCTGCAGGAATTGATCCGCTTGCTGCCAAGCATGGGCGAATCGATCACTGGCATTAAAATTGGCGGGACCTTCCTGCTGCCTGAAGGTGTGAGAAATGCAGTTGTGGGTTTCCTAGAAGAATTTGGAGGTGCCCGCGTAAAAACCTATCCAGGTGTTTTTAGCACCGAGGGTTTTCACCTCGGTGAAGTTTATATCACTTACAGCCGGGTAATTATCTTGGGGATTTCAATTATCGTGATGATCGCACTTTCGCTCCTGGTCAAGTACAGCCGGATGGGTAAAGCAATGCGGGCAGTCGCAGAAGACAAGGATATTGCTGCCCTGATGGGGATCAATGTCAACCAGGTAATTTCAAAAACCTTCCTAATCGGATCAAGCCTGGCTGGCATGGCAGGGGTGATGATGGGGATGTTCTACCTGCAGATCAGAAATACGATGGGCTTTATTCCGGGTATCAAAGCCTTTACTGCAGCAGTCCTTGGTGGGATCGGCAACATCCCGGGGGCGATGCTGGGAGGGTACACACTTGGGTTGGCTGAGGCCATCGGGGTTCAGTTCCTCCCGGCGGTCTACAAAGACGTGGTCGCCTTCGGTTTGCTGGTGCTGATATTGATCTTCAAACCAACGGGGATCCTCAGCGAAGCTCTCACAGAGAAGAAAATGTAGGCATATAATGATAGATAAAATAAATTCACAATTTAAAAAATTACAAGAGCGTTTGGGACCAAAAGCGGTTTGGGTTATCATTGGGGTGGTCGTAATCGGGGTTATCATTCTCCCGATGATTAGCTTTCCGCAGCGAGCTTATTGGGTTCGCGTAATCGGCTTTACCGGCTTATACATTATCCTTGGTCTGGGTTTGAATGTTGTCGTCGGTTTTGCCGGATTGCTTGACCTGGGTTATGTGGCTTTTTATGCAATCGGAGCCTATACCTACGGACTGCTTGCTTCTGGGCAATTCGGGATCCACATCTCCTTCTGGATTGTGCTTCCCCTTGCGGCCATCCTGGCAGCGCTTTCTGGAGTACTGCTAGGTATTCCTGTTTTACGGATGCGGGGAGACTACCTGGCGATTGTCACGCTTGGTTTCGGTGAAATCATTCGGATTTTGCTAAATAACCTGCGAGGTCTCACCAATGGTTCTCAGGGGATCGTCGGAGTCGACGACCCGGTCTTCTTTGGGATCGAGATGACCAGCGGCACCCATTTTTACTATATGATTTTCATTGTGCTGCCCCTGGTGGTGTTTTTAGTCACCCGCCTCAACCACTCCCGCTTGGGCAGAACTTGGATTGCCTTGAGAGAAGATGAAGACGTAGCAGAGATGATGGGAATCAACACCACCGCCGCCAAACTGTATGCCTTTGGTACTGGCGCATTCATCGGCGGGCTTGGCGGGGCGATCTTTGCCGCATGGCAAGGTTCGATCTTCCCCGGAAATTTCAACCTGATGGTATCGATCAATGTGATCTGTTTGATTATCATTGGTGGTATCGGCAGCATCCCAGGAGTGATCATCGGGTCAGTCGCCCTGATCACTTTACCGGATATCTTGCGCCAATTCTCAGATTACCGGATGCTGTTATTTGGTTTCTTGCTGATTGTGATGATGATCGCCCGTCCGGAGGGCTTTATCCCCTCCCGCAGGCGTAAGCTCGAGATGCATGAAGAAACCAATCCGAGTTTGGATTAAGGGAGAAAATATCATCATGAATATCCTGGAATCCACAGCTGTCACCAAACAATTCGGCGGATTGGTTGCGGTTAACAACCTCAGCTTATCCATTCCCGAGCAGTCAATCTCCTGCATTATCGGACCCAACGGTGCAGGGAAAACCACGTTTTTCAACTGTATTGTCGGTTTTTATCAACCAGAACACGGTGAGATAACTTTCAATGGCAGCAAAATAAACGGGCTGCCTCCTTATAAAATCACTGGGTTGGGAATCTCACGGACCTATCAGAATATCCGTTTATTCTCAAATATGTCTGCAATTGAAAATGTGCTGGTTGGGCAGCATCCTCATATGCATACCAACATGTTTGATGCAATTCTGCGAAACAAGAAATACCAAGATGAAGAGGCAGCCGTGTTGGAAGAAGCTCGCCGCCTGCTGGAGTTTGTCGGCTTAACTGGAATGGGAGACCAGCTGGCCCGCAATTTGCCGTACGGCGCCCAGCGCAGGCTGGAAATTGCCCGTGCGTTGGCCAGTAAACCCAAATTGCTGCTCCTTGATGAACCAACCGCGGGAATGAACCCGCAGGAAACTGCTGAACTGACAAAATTCATCGCACAGATGCGTGACGAATTCCAAATCACGATCTTGTTGATTGAGCATGATATGCGGGTGGTGATGGAAATTAGCGAACAAATCACTGTCTTGGATTACGGCTCAAAAATTGCCGAGGGAGAACCAAATGAAATCCAAAGCAACCCCAAAGTGATTGAAGCCTATTTGGGACGCGGCGCGGCCAGCGGGTTAGATCAAGCAGATAACGGACAAGGAGAATAGTGACATGGCAATGCTTGAAGTAAACAACATCCACACCTACTACGGCAATATCCATGCATTAAAAGGTATTTCTCTGACCGTGGACCAAGGGGAGATCGTGACCCTGATCGGCGCGAATGGCGCTGGAAAAACCACCACCCTGAGAACGATCAGCGGGCTGCTTAAACCGCGTGAGGGCAGCATCACCCTGAACGGAGATGACCTGATCAGTTATGAAGCCCATGAGCTGGTCTATCAAGGGATCGCCATGGTGCCAGAAGGGCGCGGCGTGTTCTCAAAACTGACCGTTGCCGAAAACCTGGACATGGGCGCTTACTCTCGCAAAGATAAACCTGAAATTGCCAATGATCTTGAACGAGCTTTCAACCTTTTCCCACGCTTGAAAGAACGCCGTACCCAGGTGGCAGGGACATTATCTGGTGGTGAGCAGCAAATGCTGGCGATGGGACGGGCATTAATGGCGCGTCCCTCAATTCTGTTGATGGATGAGCCTTCGATGGGGCTCGCGCCAATTTTGGTTGAAGGCATCTTTGACACAATCACGGAGATCAACAAGGAAGGCACCACCGTTTTGTTGGTGGAACAGAATGCCCTGATGGCGCTCCAGGTTGCCAGCCGCGGATATGTGCTCCAGACTGGAGAGATCGTGCTTCACGATACTGCTGAAAATCTCAAGCAGAACGAGATGGTGCAGGAAGCTTACCTGGGAATTGATAAACAATAAACACTACAACTTAATGATTTAGAAACTGCTGAGAAGTAAACTTCTCAGCAGTTTTTTGATCGAAGCAATTGTTTGATTTGATCCTGCGATTTAGCAACAAGGGTGAAAATTTGGTATCTGGTCAATTCTGTGTTTTAATTGATGCAGGATTTAACCCAGGGTAAGATTGCACTATTACGTAAACTAACATCCTCAAGGACAAGAAAATGGAATCCAAAACTACAAAAACTATTTTAATCATCCTCGGTGTACTGATGCTCTGCTGCTGTGTTGTGGTTGGCGGCGGCTATTGGGCTCTCACCAGCGGATTTGAATATTTCGCCGACAGCATGATTGTCGATGACCCTGCTCAAATCCAGGAAGCAGCTGACGAATTGGCGGATTACCAACTTCCGGTAGGCTACCAGGAAGAATTTGTGATGGATATTCTCGGTTTCAAGGCGCTCTTCATCACCCACTCGAGCAAAAACTCAGTGATCATGCTGATGCAGTTCAATGAGAGTCTCTTCGGCGATGTTGATCAAGCTCGCCAGCAGTTCCAGGACACTTTCCTCCAGCAGTTCCAGGGTGAGTCAATTCAATTCACGCCGGTGGGACAGGAGCAGGTTGTGATTCGTGGTCAAGAGACCACCTTGTTCATTTACGAAGGGTCTGATTCCGCAGGAACTGATTACGAGCAGTGGGTGTCGGTCTTCAATGGCAAAAATGGGACAGTGATGTTGATGGTCTACGGCGCGGTGGGGAGCCTGGATCAGGCCGAGCTGTTTAGCTTCCTGGATTCCATCGACTAGCTCGCCATTAAACAATGAAAACGTAGACAAGGGGCTTACGCCCCTTGTCTAAATACACCTTTTGAAATTCCAAACACAAAGAAAATTTTCAATATGGCAAAAGCAGAAATCCTCACGATTGGCACCGAAATCCTTCTCGGTGAGATCGTCGATACCAACTCACGTTATATCGCCCGCCTGCTGCGTGACCATGGCGTGGACATTTATTACCTCTCCACCGTGGGAGACAACGTCGAGCGGATCGCTGATGCTGTACAGCAGGGCCTGGCGCGCTCAGAGATCATAATTACTACCGGCGGGCTCGGTCCCACGGTGGATGATCCCACCCGCGAGGCAGCCGCCCTGGCAGTCGGCGTGGAAACCGAATTCCGAGAGGAACTCTGGCAGCAGGTGAAGGAACGCTTCGCCCAGTATGGCCGGATTCCCACCGAGAACAACCGGCGTCAGGCCTACGTTCCGAAAGGCGCAATCGCGGTTGAAAACCCGGTGGGGACTGCCCCGGCATTCATCGTCGAAACCGAAAACAGCGCGGTGATCGCCTTACCGGGCGTGCCGCGCGAGATGGAATATTTGCTCAAACACGAGGTAATCCCTTATCTCAAGCGGCGTTTCGGCCTGCAGGGGATCATCAAAGCGCGGGTGCTGAAAACTGCTGGAGCCGGCGAATCACAGATCGACGAGCTGATTGGTGACCTCGAGACCCTGACCAACCCGACTGTGGGATTGGCCGCTCATGCCGGGGCGGTGGATGTGCGCATCACTGTCAAGGCGGAGGATGAAACCGAAGCCGACCGCCTGATCACCCCGGTGGAAGCTGAACTGCGCGCCAGGCTCGGGGATTGGGTCTTCGGTGCTGATAAAGATACTCTGGAAGCAGTCGCGCTGGAACATTTGGCGGGGCTAGGTTGGTCGCTGGCCGTGGTCGAAGCCGGTCTGGGCGGCAGGCTGACCCAAAAGCTCGCCAGCACAGCAGACACTACCTTTGCAGGAGGTGAGGTGCTGACTGCCTGCCCTGATACCGATAGTTTATCTGCTGCATGCCGCCAATACCGGGAGGCGCATCAAGTCGATGTCTGCCTGGGAATCAGCTTATCTGTCTTGCAGGACCGGGTTGATATGGAAATCCTGATCATCTCACCGGTAAAAGAACATAGTATCTCTCGCTCCTATGGCGGTCCGCCGCTGAATGCACCCCGCTGGGCGGTGAATATCTGTCTGGATGTGTTGAGGAAATTGAAGGCAAGATAGGGAAAAGATGTTCCCAAGGAGGGATGCCCGGATGACAGAAACGTATTCAGTAAAACAACCCAGACTGCTAATTATAGGCCGGATAATAAATCTAATTGGTTGTCTCGTTATCTTTGGGATTGCACTAACAACCTGGAGGGACTCTTTCGCGCTGATTTTCTCTGGAATAATTTGTTTTCTAGTAATTCTGGAATTTCCGCGCTATTTTTTCAGGCTCGATTTTACTCTCGAAGAAATCACCATCCACCGCTTTCCCTTCCCACCTAAGGTCATTACTTGCGCTGAAATCACGCTGGTTCAAAGAAAACAATACTTGATAGGTATTGACCTGAGAGACGAATTTGGAAAAAGAATCCCAAACATCAGCATTGCCAATGAAGGGATTGAAAAATTTTTTGATATCCTCCGCCTCAGAAGACCTGATTTGTTCTCCTTTCAAACTGATGGAAGCTTCAAAAAGAAACCAAAGGGTGCATTATTAATTATCCTCTCGATTTGGTTTATTATCGGGATCATCTCTATCAGCCTAATCAATCTCACCGGAGGACTAATTTTTTCAATCATCTATGTGTTTGTTTCTCTGATATATATCTTTTGGGGAGTTCATGAAGTAAGCATCCAAAACGACATTATCACGATTAAAACAATTTTTTCACAGAGGACGTTTAACTCCAAAGAGATTTCCGCAATAATCTTAAAAGGAAAACTTACCAACCCCCTGGTTAAATCTATTAAACTTCAACTGAAGGATGGAAAATCCGTCAAGATAAACATCGAAGGTCACAACATGCTGATCTTTTACAACCAGCTCCACCTGTGGTGGGAAACACGGATATCAAATCAAAAAGGGTAAAAAAATAATGGAAATCACCCATTTTCTCAACCAGACCCTGACGATCGAGATCGACCGGCCGCTAGGGTCACGGCACCCGGAGCACGGATTTATCTATCCGGTGAACTACGGCTTTCTACCGGGGGTGTTCAGTGGAGACAGCGAAGAACTGGACGCTTACCTGCTGGGGGTATTTGAGCCGGTGATGGAGTACACCGGGGTGTGCATCGCGATCATCCACCGCCTGGACGACGATGACGACAAGCTGGTGATCGTGCCGGAGGATAAAAGCTATACTTTAGAACAAATAAGAGCTTTGACTGAATTCCAGGAAAGGTTTTTTGAGTCGGAGATGATTGATGAG
>JBDLJU010000106.1:0-10456 GCA_039714215.1 Chloroflexota bacterium
GTTTCCTCGGTGCTGCTTTCTGAAGATGGGCAGATCATTGTGTTTAAAACTGTAAATACCAACTGGATCCCACAGGGATTGTACCGGATCAATACGGATGGATCGGGTTTGGTTCAATTGATCAACGCGGCTGAGTTTGTCGCCTTGTCAACGGATCCGGGCGCACTGGGGGCAGATATTTATCAGATGGCGTTTATCCCGGGAAGCCATACTCTGATTTTCAACACCAAGCTGATTTTTGAAGGCCCCGGCTTATTGATCCAAAGTGATATTATGGAAGTTGACACAAGTACGGGTATGGTGACGGTGTTTTTCACAGCTGCTGATGCCAGTAACTTTGTGTTTTCTCCAGATGGAACCCAAGTAGCTTTGGCGGATCATAACAGCATCAGTTTGATCAATGCAGATGGGACAAATTTGCGACCGGATGTGCTTACTTTCCCGCAGGTAAATACAGCCAGCGAGTATATGCTGTTTCCCCCGCCGACCTGGGCGCCGGATTCCAGCTACCTCAGAGTGGTGATACCTTCGCCGGAACCATTTGGGCCAGGCGCTTTTATGACGGTCTACAACATCCCTATCGATGGGTCTCCGGCAGCTTCAATTGGGGTTTACAACGGCTTGCCAGCATTCTCATTCCATGGAGGAATGCTTTCACCTGATCTGCAGAAAATGGTTTACGTTACCCAATTTGGCCCTCCAACAGACAACCTTTACTCCCTGCATATCGTCAACTTTGCCGGAGCAACGGATGTGGTATACAGCACCGGACCGGAGCGATTTATTGGCTGGGCGCCGGACTCCGAGCACTTTTCATATGGCGCAACCGGGGTTCCCACAATGCTGGGGCGGATCGGATTTGGCCCGATGGCCTTAACCGATGTGGTCACTGTGCAAGGGGTGACCTGGATCAGCAGCACCCGCTTCCTGTTTACCCACGGTAGTCACGCTTCCTGGGAGCTCAGGTTGGCGAGCCTGGGTGGGGCGAGCAGTCTGGTGACAGCCCCAACCGCAGACTTTATTAACTACGACTTTTCTAATTAGATCTTGACCCAATAAACTCTGGGGGCTGCAAGTTAACCCCCAGAGTTTGGAAGTTTGATCGGAGCAAAGCCTCGATTCAATCTAACCATGGACTTGCTCCATGGTTATTTTTTCTTAAAAATCGTCATAAGATTATCCTGTATTTGATTAATTTCATGGTTTTATCAACTGTATAATTAATCCATAAAGGATTCTTGGTGAATCCAAATGAAACACGGGTGAAGAACAATAGTGACAAATAACAATCACGAAGAAAAAATAGAGAAACTTTTCCGGCTAAATAAACAGATCCAGTCTTCCGTAGGTTCGGGAAGTACTGAGCGAGAAGATGTTTCTCAGTATTTTGACCAGGTTAATGATCAATTGAACGCGGTTGATTCTCAATTTGCCCAAATCTTGGAAGAGCGAGACGGTTTAAAAACGCTGGCGGAGATCGGGGAAAGCCTGACTTCTACGCTGGATTCAAACGCGATTTTGGAAAATGTGCTCGATTCAATCATCCGTCTGGCAAAAGCAGAACGTTGTTTCATGATGTTGCTGGGAAGCGATGGAAGCACCCAGGTGCAAATTGGGCGGAATTGGAAGCATGAAACCCTGACTCCTCAAGAGCAGGCGATCAGTAAAACAATTGTGAAAGAAGTCATTCAAAAAAAAGCCCCGGTATTAACAACCAATGCTGAAACGGACCCGCGTTTTGATGCCACCGAGAGCGTAATGAACTTCAAGCTGCGCTCGGTGATGTGTGTGCCGATGATCTACCAGCAATCACTATTAGGGGTGATCTATGCCGATCACCGCCTGCGCTCTGAACAATTTTCAAATGCCAAGATTGAACTGCTCTCGAAGTTTGCCAACCAATCGGCGATTGCCCTTCGAAACGCAACCTTATACGAAAACCTGCAGCAAACCCATATGAAGTTGAAAATTGCCCACAATGAGCTTGAGGAAGCCTACGACACTACGCTGGAAGGATGGGCAAAGGCTTTAGAGCTGCGCGATCAGAGCACAGAGGAGCATACCAAACGGGTGGTTTCTCAATGTGTGCAGCTGGCGGAGAGGATGGGGATTCCCCCTGATGACATTGTTCAAATCAGGCGGGGCTCGATCTTACACGACATCGGGAAAATGGGCATCCCTGATGAGGTTTTGGGGAAACCTGGCGCTCTGACTGAGGATGAAATTGAGATCATGCGCCAGCATCCGCTGCTTGCGGTGAAGATGCTCTCGAGAATCAAGTTTTTAAGCGGGGCGTTGGAAATCCCAATGTTCCATCATGAACGCTGGGATGGTGATGGTTACCCGCACCGCTTAAAAGGGGAGGAGATCCCGCTCTCCGCCCGCATCTTTGCAGTGATCGATGTCTGGGATGCGATCACCAGCGAAAGGCCCTACCGAAAAGCCCTCCCTGAAAAGAAAGCGATCGCACATATTCAAGACGGCGCAGGGAACCATTTCGATCCCAAAGTTGTTACAGCGTTTCTGGAGATGATCCAGGAAGGCGGGGAAACGGAAAAATAAGATCAGGTTGATTGAAGAAGTTGTGATCAGTATCATACCGAACTTCGTTCGGAAAATAAAAAAAACCACCCGTGTTTTTCGGGTGGTTTTTTGGATAAATTTCAGGGTTTAGGCGCCGACTGCTTTGATCGCCTCCAGGATGGCATCGTGGAGCTTGCCGTTGGTGGCGAGGATGCCGCGGTTGTGAGCCAGGGTGCGCCCTTGTGAAAAGTCGAGGGGCTTGCCGTCGAGATCGGTGACTTTGCCGCCAGCTTCTTCGCAAACAATCGACCCGGCAGCCTGGTCCCATACTTTTTCTTTGTAGTCCGGCATCTTGGCGGAAATCAAACGGAAAAGTGCGTCTCCAGCGCCAGCAGCCAGAATTGAATATTTTGCCTGGCTGTCCAGCCTGACTGGTTCTGCTGCGACCCCCATTTTCTCTCCAATTACATCCAACTGGCTGACATTGGTGTGTCCGGATTCATAGGAGCGCAGGAAACGCGCTTCTGCCGGTGAGGAAATCTCGGAGACATGCAGCTGTTTGAGGTCTAACTGGCCGGTGAGCGGAGTTGTCCAGGTGCCTTGGCCGCGCTGGGCGATGATCAACGAGCCGGGCCCGCCAATCTCTTCGGTTTGGCCGTCTGTCAGATTGGGACAGCCCAGCACACCGAGTTCGACCTTGCCGTTGACCACCAGGCCGAAGGCAACCGCATACTGCTGGCCGCGCAAGAACCCCTTGGTGCCGTCAATCGGGTCAAGTGTCCAATAATCACTGGTCGGTTCAGTGCTGCCGTAATTGATCCACTCAGCGACCTGTTCCTTTTTTACATCTCTGATCTGGTGGGATACAAAAGCAGTGATCTGATCCAGGGTCTCGGCTTCTTCTGGGGTTGTCAGCGCAGCGGCGCTCTCTTCTCCTACTAAAGGTGTGTCAGGGTAGGTAGATAACAGCAGCCGGGCTACGACAGCCTGGGCGGCGAAATCTGCCACAGTAACCGGGGATTTATCGCCTTTGGTCAGCGCTTCGGTGACCATCTCGGCTTGAATTTTCTTTACCAGCAAGGTTGCCTGGCGGACGGCTTTGAGCGCAAAACCGAGTTGGGTGCTTTTTAAGTTGATCATATTATTTTCCTAAGGGTTAAATGTGTAATCCAAAGCGAGATTATACCTTAGATTGTAAAGATCGGTACTTTTTCTTGTGTTATTGAGTACAATTGGGGCAATTGACCGTTATTCGAGAACCAAATGAGGAGCGTGGTGATGCCAGCAGAGCAAGGGTTAATCCGGAAAGATGCCGCACCAGAGAGCATCTGGTCTGGGAAGAAGATTTTCCCAACCTGGGCGGATTGGGAAAAAGAGTTCGATGAAGCCAAAGAAGAGATCAAAGTAATCGGGCTGTTTTCGGGGAAGTTAATGGCATCCCCTCAGCACGTGATCGACCTGATGGAGCTTTATGAGCAGCTTAATATCAAAGTCGGCCGCCTGATGATGTTCGCCCGTTTTGCCGCCACGGTGGACAGCGGGGATGCCGAAGCGAAAAGCGCAGTCGGGCAGGCGATGAGCATGATCGCTGAATTTTCAGCGCTGGGTGCCTATGTAGAGCCAGAGATGCTGGCAGAGCCAGAGAAATTGGTCGAGTGGGGCAATACAGTACCAGAGCTGCAGCGCTACGCCCACTATTTCGAAAATTTGATCCGTCAGAAGGCTCACCAGCGGTCGACAGAAGTTGAGGAAATTCTCAGTATGCTCGGAGATCCATTTGGCGCGGTAAACCAGACTTTTACCGACCTGGTCAATATCGACCTGAATTTTGAGGATGCAGTCGATGCTGCAGGTAAAAAATATCCAATCAAACAATCGACACTGTCTAATTCAACACAAAGCAGCGACCGGGAGCGCAGACGCAGCGGTTGGCAAAATTATTATGACGGTTATCTTTCCATGCAAAATACGCTGGCCGCGAACTATATTGCTTTCATCAAGCAGCAGGTCTTTCTCGCCAGGGTGCGCGGTTATGACTCGGTATTAGAAATGCGTCTCGCTCCTTTCAATGTGCCGTTGGAGATGTTTAATACTTTGATCGCAACCTTTACCAAGAACCTGCCAACCTGGCACCGTTATTGGGATATCAAGCGTCGAGCACTGGGGCAGGATGAACTAAAACCCTACGATATCTGGGCGCCAATTGGAACAAATTCACCAAAGGTGGCTTACCATCAGGCGGTCGATTGGATCTGTGAAGCGATGCAGCCTTTAGGCAATGAGTATGTCTCGGTGATGCGTGCAGGCTGCCTCGAGGAACGCTGGGTGGATTGGGCGCCCAACCTGGAGAAACGCCAGGGGGCCGCTTCCTGGAGGCGCTATGCGATGCCCCCATGGATCTTTATGAGCTATAACGAGAGTGTCTTTTCGATGAGCACCCTCTCGCATGAGCTGGGCCATTCGATGCATACTTACCTGGCTTCAGAGAACCAGCCGGAGGTTTATTTTGGCTTTGGGGCGCTTTCCAGCACGATCACAGAAACAGCCTCCAACTTCAACCAGGCGATGACCCGGAACTATTTGAGGGAGTTAAAAGACGGCGATGATGATTTCATGCTGGGGATGGTGGAGGAAGCGCTTTCCAACTTCCACCGCTATTTCTTCATCATGCCCACCCTGGCGCGCTTCGAGCTGGAAGTGTTTACCAGGGCAGAGCAGGGTAGCCCGTTGACTGTAAAGACACTCAACGAGATCATGCTTGAGAAGTTCAGTGAGGGCTATGGCAAGACATTGAGCGATGACCAGCAACGCACTTCGATCACCTGGGCGACCTTCCTGCATCTCTATATGCCGTTTTATACCTTCCAGTATGCGATTGGGATTAGCGCGGCGCATGCCGCCGCTGATCAGGTGCGAGCCGAGGGGCCTGATGCAGCAAAGAATTATTTGGAGTTCTTGAAATCAGGAGGATCAATGTACACCATGGATCTCTTCAAGCTCGCCGGGGTGGATATGGCTTCTCCTGAGCCGGTTGAAAAGGCCTTTGAAGAGCTGAAAGCCAATGTGGATATGCTGGAGAAATTAATCAAATAATTTTTGATTGATATTTGAATGATAAACGACAAAACCCCCGAAGGTAGTAACCCTCGGGGGTTATTTGAATAGATTTTTGTCAAATCAGACCCAAAACTCCGGCAGGAAGATACGCAAAAGCACATCAATTAACAAGCCGAGCATGAACAGCCCGCCGAATGAGCGGTTGTTGGTGAAGGCCAGCGGAGCAAAATACAGCGGCCAACCGCCGTTTCCTTCGGGGAAGCCTTCCGGGCGGGTCTCTGGTTTGGGTTTCAAGAAGGCAGGATATACTTCCTTCAATTTAGGGATCGCAAAAGCGATAATCAGCATTACCGGGGTGAAATATTTGGTGGCAACCAGGGCAATCACCAGGATATACGAAAGGAACATCATGCCCAGCACGGCGTAGCGGGAGAGCTTTTCCCCCAATACGACTGGCAGCGTGTAGATCTTCTTGGCTTTGTCGATATCTCGTTTGTCAATATGTTTGCCGAAGATCACCGTGGTAACCCCAAGGACATACGGCAGGCTGGCCCACACAACATTCCAGTCCCACTGTTGGGACATCACATAGTAGCCGCCGCCGATCATCAGGGGTCCCCAGACAACCAGCACAGCAATTTCACCCATGGCGATGTATTTCAACGGCCAGGTGTAGAACAGCACAAAGAAAGCGCCGAGACCAACCAGCAATAGGATCGTTGAATCCCACTGGTTAGCAGCGATTAAACCGACCCCCAGAGCAAGTGCCACCAGGCCAGTTACCGCGATATAGGTAAGCAGCTGGCCCTTACTGAGCAGGCCGTGTGCGATGGTCTGTGGACCGTACATCGTGCGGAAATAGTTATCCTGGTCAACACCCCGGGCGTAATCGGTGTAGTCGTTAAGCAGATTGTTGGTTGCATGGGCAAAGATCAGCCCAAAGGTGATCGCCAGCCATGCCCAAATATTGAACGCGTTATCGCGCAGGGCAAACAACCCGGCCAGGGCAGCCGAGATGAAGGTCATGATCAAGACTGCCGCTCGAGAGGCGATCAGCCACCGCGAGATCAGGTCGAGATCATCCCATTCTTCTTTACTCACTGAGGGGATAATATTTAGCGCTTTTCGCCACATAGATACATTCATTGTCGTTTCTCCATATTAAGACTGAATTTGTCAGATTATATCAGGAAATTCAGCTTTGCCCTGGCTCAGCTCGGTGGAAAATACACCCCATTGAGATCGTACGTTAACGCGCCGCTGATCGTTACCGGGACGATCTCGCCGACTGGCGGTTTTCCTTCTACAAGCACTACGCCATCGATCTCGGGGGCATCCCGGTAGGAGCGCCCGATGGCGATTTGTTCGCCCCCATCTTCTGGCTGGCTGAAGCTTTCAATCAATACATCCAGGGTCTGCCCAATGAACTGCTGGTTTTTTTCCAGCGAGATCCTTTGTTGGAGGGTCATCAACCGGTCGAGCCTTTCGAGTTTGACCTCCTCTGGGACGGGATCACCAAGCTCTTCGCTGGACGTGCCAGGTTCAAACGAGAAGGTGAAAGCGCCCACCCGGTCAAACCGGATCTCTTCAATGAAGTCGATTAAGCTCTGGAACTCTTCTTCGGTCTCGCCCGGGTAGCCGACAATAAAGGTGGTGCGCAGCGCCAAATTTGGCATCGCATGCTGCATCTTTTGCAGGGTAGTATGCACCCAATCGATGTTGGCCGGACGGCGCATGCGGCGCAGCGTACGTGGATCGCCGTGCTGTAAGGGAATGTCGAGATAGGGGAGTACCTGGGGGTTGGAGGCAAGCACCTCAATCAGTTCATCGGTGACGTAACCGGGGTAGGCGTACATCACCCGGATCCAATCAATCTCAGGAGCGGCGGCAGAGAGCTGCTCTAACAGATGAGCTAACCCGTTTTTGATCCCCAAATCGTGACCGTAATCGGTCGTGTCCTGGGCAATCAGGATCAGCTCGCGGGTGCCCATCCCTTGCAGGGCCTGGGCTTCTTCCACGATCGTTTCTACCGGCCGGCTGACCAGGGTGCCTTTGATGATCGGGATTGCACAGAAAGCGCAGGGCCGCCGGCAGCCATCCGCAATTTTGAGGTATGCGCTGGGTCCATCAGCGGAAACCCGCAGGGTGTTTTTTTCGTCGGTTCCCACGGTCAGCGCTTCGGTGGGCAGGTGATAGATTGGCTCTGGGTGGGTTTTCTCACGGATCTTACCGACCAGGTCGAGGATATCCATCCAGCGGCGGGTACCGAGCACGCCGTCGATCTTTGGAACGCGCTGAACAACTTCTTCACCGTATCGCTGCGAGAGGCAGCCAGCAGCAATCAGCAGCTGACCTTCCTGTTTGTCCTCGGCGAGCTGTTCTAATGCCAGGTAAGATTCCTCTTTGGCAGGACCAATAAATCCACAGGTATTCACAATCAGGATTTCTGCCTGGCTTGGATCGGTAATTGGGGAGTATTTGTCGCGGATCAGCAGTTGGGCGATTGATTCAGAATCAACCGTATTCTTGGCGCAGCCAAGGGAAAGCAAGTAATAAGATTTATTTTGCATAATTTACCATTAAGGGGCTGGTGTGTTTCCAGGTTCAGGCACGTCTGGTCCGCTCTCCGCGGGAGGGGTGGCGGTCAGATCGAGCTGTTCGGGGGAGAGCGTCGGTGTCGGTGTTGCAGTTGGTAAAGTGACGCCGTCACGGGTAAACACGAGATTAATAACTTCGCCGAGAATCCCCAGCGAGCCGAGGTCTTGCTCGTTATAAAAAATTTGCAGGGCAGCCGCATTTCCGGTGAGAACTTCAACAGATTGGTTTCCGGTAAATGACAGGTTGCTGCCCTGGTTGGCCCGTCCTTCGAACTCGACAAAGCCATCGACTGTAACTCTGAGGAAGGTCCTCTGCCTTAGAATCACATACAGCTGAATATTGGCCTGTCCCGCAATTGGGATTGTGGGGATCGGGGTTGCTTCTGTCTCTCCCTCACCGCCGATATCCAACAGCTGCAAGGTGGAGGTGACCAACAGTGTCCCAGTCGGGGAGGGCTGCGGTGGGGCAGTGGGCTGAAGCACATCAGACATGGATGGCGCGGTCGGTTGGGGGACGGACTCTGAAATTGTACGGGTAATTCGCCCGATGCCCCAGATCGTCAGGATCACTACCATGATCCCAACGCTCCCGATCAAGATGGTATCGGCGGAAATCACCGAGCGCAGCCAGATGGGCATCAGCGGGCGCGTGGGGGTCGCAGGGGGTAAGTTGGCAGATATTGTGTCAGGATCTGGCAGCTCTCGCTGCTGCCTGGCAGCCAGGCCAGTTTGCAGTGCGTCCGCATAGCGGTTTAAGACCGCATTGGCATCCATTTCAAGAAAGGTGACATAGTTCCCGAGCATCCCGCGAGCCTGCACGGGAGACGGGAAGTTTTGGAAGTGGCCCGCTTCAATAAATTCGAGGTAATGAGCAGGGATGCGGGTGTGCTCTTCCAGGTCATCAAGTGACAGACCAAGGGTTTCACGCCGCTGCCTGATCGCAAACCCGATCTCTTCGTAAATTGCGGTAACGGCTTTGGCTGCCTCAATGGTTGCTTCGGGAATCACGTCTTCTAATTCGGACAGCTCTTCCTCATCTTCAGGGGGAGGTTGTTTCAACGAATTGAGGATTTCTTCTGAGTCCAGTTTTAAATAATCGGCATAGGACCTCAAGAATCCGCGCACCTGCACAGCAGAAGGCAGCACGCTGAGATCACCTTCTTCCAAAGCAGTTAAAAACCGGATGCGGATGTGGAGTTCCTCTGAGACCTGCTCGAGAGAGATTTCTTGATCTATTCTTGCTTGCTTGAGTTGTTTTCCAACGCTCTTGATCATGAGTCCTTTTTACCCGGGAAAGGCCAGGCAGCTGAAATATTTTTGGGAGCTTTGGTGGATACCTTTCCCTTTAGCTTGATCTGCATCGAAGGGGATGTGTTGGTGTAAGCATAAAGACCTGCCTGAAATTTTTCACGGCAGGTCTTTATTATAAACTGTTTGAGGCATTTGTTGCAGAGTGGATTTCTTTCTGCAAGTTTATGCTGCTGCGAGGATCCTGTGTTTATTCCTCAGTATCTTCGCTGGTCTCTGTATCTTCGGTTTCTTCTGCTTCAGTTTCTTCAGCTGCGGTTTCTTCAACAACTTCTTCGATAACTTCTTCTACAATCTCTTCGCCAGCTTCTACCAGGTCTGCTTCTTCAGCACCGGCAGCTTCTTCGGCGAGAAGTTCTTCAGCGGCCTCGTCAATGGTGAGCCCGTCTTGAGCAGCTTCGGCAAGCTCTTCCGCAGCGATCATGTAATTTTCAATCGCTTCACCCTCGCGATAGACCACCACGGAGAAATCGGGGATCAGGTCAATCGTCAATCGAACTTTGACAGTATGCATTCCGAGCAAGCGGAGCGGCTGGCTGTCAATCTGGCGCTTGGAAATTTGAGCGCCGAGTTTCTCGGTCAGCTCATCAGCAAGCATTTGAGTGGTTACTGAACCGTACAGTTTACCGGTTTCGCCTGCACGAGCGGGGAAAGTCAGCTGAACGTCGGTGAGTTTCTCCGCCACCAGAGCCATTTCCTCATTGAGGATATTGCGGCGCTTGTCGGCATCAGTTTTGATGCGTTCCACCTGGGTCAGCGCGCCGGGTGTTGCCAACACTGCGAATCCCTGGGGGAGTAAAAAATTTCGTCCATAACCATTGGCTACTTTTTTGATCTCACCTGCGCGGCCGAGGTTATAGACGTCTTGGAGTAATAATACTTTCATGTTTCAAGCCCTTTCGTACTAGTTGATAGTTACTTTGGGCGAAGGGTACAACGCTCAAAGCCCACGGATTTTACCAGATTCTGAG
>JBDLJU010000107.1:0-10276 GCA_039714215.1 Chloroflexota bacterium
GTTTTCATCCCGGTGTAAACCACCAAACCAAGCCCGCGCCCGTAGCTCACCAGGGTACCCATAAAGGCAGAATTCTTGCGGTCACCCAGGGAGGCATCCTCGGGGAGCTGCATCATGTAGTCTTTCTGCACCGGCACTGATTCTCCGGTCAGGGCGGCTTCTTCCACCCTGAGGTTAAAGGTTTCTACCAATCGCAAATCGGCGGGGATGTAGTTGCCCGCTTCAAGGTAGACAATATCGCCGGGGACCAGATCGCGGGCAGGCACCACCTGGCGGATACCGTCTCGGATCACCTCGGCATCGGGAGCGGCGAGCTGTTTCAGCGCGGCCAGCGCTTCTTCGGCGCGGCGTTCCTGCACAATGCCTAAGATGGCATTTAACAGCACAATCGCCATAATTGCCCCGGTCTCCACCCATTCCCCAAGGAAGGCAGAGATCAGCGCCGCGGCAATCAGCAGCCAGATCACAAAATCATTGAACTGCGCCCACAAGAGCGCCCAGATTGTGGTTGGGGGAGCTTCGGCGAGTTTATTTTCGCCATATTGAGACAAACGTGCTTGCGCTTCTGCTGCGCTCAGGCCTTGTTTGTGGTCAGAGGTCAGCTGGCTGACAGCCTCATCGGCAGAGAGGCTGTGCCAACGTGGAGGGACAGAGGGACTGGATGGTGCAGGTGTAGACATAATTATTTATCTCCGTAGTAATTTTCGAATTTTCTTCCTTGGAATTTTTTGTGCTGGCACAATCATATACCCATCTCTGAATACGGTCAAATAATGGAAACTATGATATTAAAACACAAACCGGGAAATCTTGTTGTTAATTAAATCAGGAAAATTAAAATTTGTGAAATAATTCTCACCCCAAATCGTAAGTTAACCAGCGGTATAATCGTCTAGCTTTAAGAACTTATTATAGATATGGAGAGTATTTTCATGACCTACAAGAATATCGAAGTACCCGAAAACGGTGAAAAAATCACGATCACCAATGGTAAATTAAACGTGCCAGACAACCCGATCGTCCCTTTCATCGAAGGCGACGGCACCGGCCGCGACATCTGGCGCGCCTCTGTGAAAGTTTTCGACGCCGCAGTAGAAAAAGCCTACGGCGGAAAACGAAAGCTGCAGTGGATGGAAGTTTACGCCGGGCAGAAGCCCTTCGACAAATGGGGGGAATGGCTCCCCGATGAAACCGTGCAGGCTTTCAAAGAATTCCTCGTCGGGATCAAAGGACCGCTGACCACCCCAATCGGCGGCGGAATCCGCTCACTGAATGTCGCCCTGCGCAAGCTGCTCGACCTGTATGCCTGCGTGCGCCCGGTAAACTGGTTCGAAGGCGTGCCTTCACCGGTGAAGAATCCAGAAAACGTCGATATGGTCATTTTCCGAGAAAACACGGAAGATATTTATGCCGGGATCGAGTTTGAGCACGGCACCCCCGAGAGCGATAAATTTAAAACGCTATTCAAGGATGCCTTCCCCGATGAATATGCCAAGATCCGCTTCCCCGATACTTCCGGGCTGGGGTTGAAACCTGTCTCCGTCGAAGGCACGGAACGGATTGTGCGTGCGGCGATCAACTATGCGCTGAAATACGAGCGCAAGAGCGTTACCCTGGTGCACAAAGGCAATATCATGAAGTACACCGAAGGCGCCTTCCGCAATTGGGGCTACGACCTGGTCGAACGTGAGTTTGGCGACAAGGTCTACACCTGGGCACAGTGGGAACGCACCAAAGCAGAGCAGGGCGAAGCGGCCGCAAATGCCGAGCAAGATGCCGCCCTCAAAGCTGGTAAGCTGCTGGTCAAAGATGTGATCGCCGATATTGTCTTCCAACAGACGATCACCCGCGCCAAAGAATTTGATATCCTCGCCACGATGAACCTCAACGGCGACTATCTCTCCGACGCCCTCGCCGCCCAGATCGGCGGGATCGGGATTGCCCCCGGCGGCAACATCAACTACGATACCGGCGCGGCGATCTTCGAGGCGACACACGGCACCGCACCCAAGTATGCCGACAAAGACGTGGTCAACCCCGGTTCGGTGGTGCTTTCCGGCGAGATGATGTTCCGCTATATGGGCTGGGACGAAGCCGCCGACCTGATCATCAAAGGGATGGAAGGTGCGATCAGCAGCAAACGGGTGACCTACGATTTCCACCGCCTGATGGAAGGTGCCACCAAGCTCTCCACTTCAGACTTCGGCGCTGAAATCATCAAACATATGTAAGCTGATCTCACTCAAACCGAGTGAGCTGAATGAAAAACCTTAAACAAGCAGGCCGAGCTGGCCTGCTTGTTTTTTTTGATCGAACTTCGTTTAAGCCTATTGCACCGATTACCTAGCTGCCCCTAAAGGGGTCTCCAATCTCTTTTCGCTCAACATATCCATCATCTGATCTGGATTCTCCTGTTCCCTATCGGTTTTCCCTGTGCCCACTTCGCGAGGCCCACGGTGCTCACGTAGTTTCTTTCGGGGGCCAAATTCAATCTTGATCGTTTTTTAAGCCAGGCAACCGGTTTAATCAAACCCCCACCCCAAACCCCTCCCCCGATCAGTGTTTCGCACCGGTTCTGCAAAAGATCGTAAGGCTGATCTTTTGCAGTATTATTTTTCCCCGCTAAGTTTTACGGGGGAGGGGCCTTTCAGGCGGGAGGGGGCGCTGCCCCCTCCCAGTAAGCTACCCCCTTCAACAGCCTTCAAAATGCCTGGCATCTTCAGTATATCTGTGGCTGGGGAAGGGGGTGCCGACCCACGGGTCGGCGGGGGTTGGGGTGAATATGTTTAGGTTAATCGATTCCCTTTTTCTATAAGCACCTGGCTTCCACCGGCATAGCGGACCGGTACCACCGACGTTTTTCTGTTTCGGGCGTTCCCCCCTCAACACCCAAATGGTTAATAGTATCGTTTCCAGCCAGCAGGGGAGCGTCTGGGGTGGCACAAAGGGGATAATTCTGATAAACTATATGACAATTATCTGGTTTTACTGGTTTAGGAGAAGATATCATGGACTTTTTTCAACGTTTGATTACCGCCCTTACCGTGACGCACCCGATCCATGCGATGCTGGTGCATTTCCCGATCGGGTTCACTGCCGCGGGACTGCTATTCATCCTGCTCGCGCTGTGGCGCAAAGATGAGCTCTTCGAGAAGATCGCCTACGCCAACATGGTGATCTCGGCGATCAGCGTGCTCCCCGCCGCGGCCAGCGGGATCTATGACAACCAGATCAATTTTCTCGGCGATGCCCCCAATGCGAATGTCAAGATCATGCTTGGCACGCTCCTCCTGCTGATCACGGTGGGCACCTCACTGTGGCGCCGCAAGCATGAAGATCTGTTTACTCGAAAATCCGCCCGCTTCTTTTACGTTTCAGCCTACATCCTCAGCTTTACGCTTGCGATGGTGCTTGGTTTCCTCGGCGGCGTGATCGTTTACGGATTTTAATTCACACCATTTATCAAAACTTTATGAGACAAGGGGCTGAAGCTCCTTACCAACTATTTTATTAATTAGTAAAAGGGAAAAAAATGAAAACAAAAATATTTCTTCTTACCGTGCTCGTCTTGATATTAACCGCCTGCGCTGGTGACATCGCTCCCGATGATCAAAATACCACCCAGGACGAACCTGGGGTCAATCAGCCTGGCGAGGCGGCAGATGCGGAGATGATCGAACCGACCGCCGAACCCACCCCAGAAGCTTCCTCAGCCGAACCGGTCGAGGGGGTCAGCTTTGCTGCGGACGTACTCCCGATCTTGCAGAGCCGCTGCCTGACCTGCCACGGCGGGGATCGCATCGAAGGGGAACTGGTGATGCTCTCTTATGCCGAGCTGATGCTGGGCAGCGAGAGCGGCGCGGTGATCCTCCCCGGGGACGCGGCAGGCAGCCTGCTGTATGAGCTGGCTTCCACTGGGAAGATGCCCAAACGCGGCGCAAACCTGAATACGGTGCAGCTTGAAACCATCCTGGCGTGGATCAACGCCGGGGCATTAGATAACTAAATTCCAGCCCCAATCTACCTGAGGAACACGATAATATCGGTCTGCATGCAGACCGATATTATTAAATCGAACTTTGTTCGATCAAAAAAGAGACCGGGAATCCCGATCTCTTTTTTGATAGCAGTCAACGATATCTAAAAGATTGCAGACATCATCAACAGTACGGACTAAGTTAATTCCTGCAGCGCTTCATCTACCGACAATTCACCGGCGCTCAATTGGGTCAGCAGATTGGCGCGCTCTGCTCTGGTCTTTTTATGGTAGCCTGGGCGGCTGCCCCTGGCATCAAATGATGAGAGCAGGCTCATCCGGCCGGAGACCGTTTTGATCCGCACACCGGGTCCGCCCTCGCCGACAACCAGATGCCACTTGCGGTTCCCATTTGTGCTGCTGCGCAAATCCAGGTCGGTATAAAATCGACCGCTTACCCCGGATGCATGCACCTCACAATTGGTATCTTCGGGGACGACCAGCCTGACCGCTCCCGAGACTGTTGAAAAATAATAGGGACCATCTACCAGGGTTGTCTGGGCCTCGATTTTTCCTCTGAGGGTCCTGGCATGCAGTGCAGGTAAATCACTCTCGGTCAGGCGAATCTGGCCGGAGACAGTGGAGATTTCCGCGGCCCCGCTCAGCCTGCCGCCGGTGACCCCGCCGCTGACCGAATCAAGGTCCAGCCTGCCAGAGATCTCTTCCACCACCTGCGCGCCGCTGACTGTTTTGATCTGGAGATCCCCAGAAAAGCCTTTGGCTTCCACCGCTGCCGAGACAGTTTTGATCCGCAGCCTGGTATTGGGCGGCGCCTCAATCACAAAGTTGACCTTGCACGGGCGGTAGACCCCAAAGATGGTGAAGCGTTCTGGCTGTTTGACGACCGCATATACCGTATCCTCGCCCTCCTGGTAAACCTCCATTTCGAGGTCATCGAGATTGCAATTGTCGATGATTTTCTCGGCTTTTACCTTGATCGCACCTGCTTCGCCGGGTACCACCCTGACGCTGCCGCGAATATTTTTCACCACCAGCTGGGGTTGTGATCCAACCTCAAAGTTATCTTCATAGTTTTCTACGGTCATGATTAACTCCTCTTAGTCGATAAAAACTTCTACATGTTCGCCGCTGTCTTCCTGGACCACATCGACGATTTTTCCGGTGAGCCCGTGCTGCAGGGCGTCATTGATCTGATCCAGTGAGATGCCGTCCACATCGACGGTGAAGTTCGAGGCGATGCTCATCCCGGCGTCGATCAGGGCCATCGGCAGGTTGGCGCTAACTTTGGTCTTGCCCGACGCCAGGTCGCTGACCCGCACGCGGAGGGTTTGATTGCTCTTCGGCCGCCTGCGGGAGCCCCCCCGGGGGGAAGCGCCTTCGCCCAAAGCGGAGAGCAGCCTGGCGCCGTCATCGACGTTCAGCTTGCCTTCCTGGATCATATCGAGGATTTTCATCCGTTCATCACTTGAGACCATCGTTTGCGCCTTTCAGAGCAACTTACTAAACTAAAACATCAATTTATTGATATTTCTTTGTTAATTATTCAAATATTATAATGATTTATTGATTTTGTCAATGATTTATTAAAGAATATTAATATTTCAAGGGTATTCTTTAATATTTTCTAACCCCGAAACCCAAAAACTGCCTAGAAGTAACTCAACTGCCAGGGATTCCCTTGCCCCCCACCCCAACAGCCTTTATACTTAACCCATCTACCCCAGTAGCTCAAATGGATAGAGCAACGCTCTCCTAAAGCGTAGGTTGTGCGTTCGAGTCGCACCTGGGGTACAGAAGATGGAGAACGCAGGTTCTCGGAGAAGCAGAGCTTCTCTTAACGATTGCTGCGCAATCGTCCGAGTCGCACCTCATGGGGGTATAAGCGTTGAACCGATCTGCTATTAGTTACTTGATCGCAATTCGAGTTTTCTATGGTTATTTTATGAAATATGGATTCAATTCTCCCCACATAAGTTAGCAATAAATTTACCACTGACTTCAAATCAGCAAGTTGGGGGGTCGCAGGAAACTTGTTTCCGCGCCCTCAAGGGGGCACATCAAAAAACTTTTTACAGGTATTTACGGCAATCAATAATCGATATAAGTGAAACTTTCACTGATCCCTTCGCTCCTGCGAGCAAAGGAAAAAATTGCAGGACTTTGTTATTCAGCTGGTCAATTTATAGGAGGCGATACAATTAGCGCCTTCTTTCTTGATTCCGCTGGTTTGAAGGTCGAGGGCATCCTTACCAACCAATAAATTGACTAATTTCTCGATGAACGTGGGAATCGGACAATAAGTACCTTTGATCGCCGCACCTCCAACACCTTTCGGACAAATTCGGCAAAGATTGCTGGCAATCTGCAGGGTGATTTCATTTTGCTCCTGGACCTCCAATTCATAATTGCCCATCAGGTTGAGCATACTGTTCACATAGTCCACATGGTATCTGACACTCTCGGGGCTGTCAGGGTTCTCAAATTTTTCCAGTTTTGAAAGAAAATCCTTCGCCTCAAAATAAGAATAAAGGTATTCTGCGGCCCTTTTGGATACAATATTCATCGACCCCTGATTGATCATTCCCATTTCAGCAAATCCGGCAAAGAACGAAGACAAAAATGAATGATACGGGTTTATATCCCTTTCTACAACAATTTTTTTGATGTCAGCCATCCATCACTCCTAAATTCTTTCCTTCGCTTTGTAATTTAAAACGTCACTGATCCGCGATACACATTTATTCAGCTCGTAGAAGAGAATGCCTAATTTTACATTTTCTCTTACCAGGGTGACCAGGACGAGATCTTCGCCCACACTCATGATAATGATCGATCCGGCATCACCCTCCACCAACACCCTCCTCATTTTTCCCCTTTCCAGTTCCTCCCCACTTCGATTGCTGATCGAAAGTATCGCTGCGGTCATTGCACCGATGATCTGTTCATCCACTCCCCCCGGTAGCCGGGAGGCGATCACTAAACCATCTGTATCGAAAACTGCGGTTGCCTCAATGTTGGGCACATTTTTCTCAAATTCATTTAATACTTTGTTTATCAGATCAAGCAATGACTTTGTCATTTTGTCTTTCTCCTTGACAGCACCATTTAATCCATTAATAGCCAGTTCTATTATAGACAAGGAATTTAGTACTAAATATCACAATACCAGGAGAATATCATTCACCAGAGCATAAATCCAGGGTATTGGACCAACCTGATTGAGCCTAATTTTCTCTCAGAAAGAAGGAAGGGGGATGTTCAGGGAACGAAGATTTTCGGAGAACCGTCAGGTTCTCCGAGCAATTGCGAAGCAATTGTCCGAGTCGCAGATGGTGTTTTTTCTCGGTACAATCCCATTACCATCCATCAATACAAGCCGTCAAAGCAGACGGCTTTTCTGTGTTGTTATAAATTGAGTGCTAACTGGAAAACGCGCCGCTTACTCGCACTGCGCAGCAACGGTCAGGTGCAGCCAGGGTTGGCTGGCTTTCTCCATATTTTTTTGATTATTCGGCAACTAATTTTTCAAGCACGATACGCCAATTTGTTAACAAATAAAGATGCGCCTGCCCAAGCATGATCGTAAGGGCGCTATTTGGAATTTTCTCGTGTTGATATTTTCCTTGGCTTATGGGAACGTTTTTATCTACTTCTCCCTGCCAAATATCAATCCTGGGATCAATATCTTCCAACCGAAACCCCCAAGGAGAATTGATGACGATATCATCTTGCGCTGGTCCTTGCCAACCTTGTTTGTATCCTTCTTGCACGCTTGCTACCATCATTTTCTGATTTTCTGGCTTTTCGACCAACTGCCTATCAACAGAGGGAAAGGATTTTGCCAGTTTCTTCCCGGCTTCTTCGGGCTCTCCCATTACCATAGGATAAACTAATCGTCGAAATAGATATACCAGACCGGGTGCTTTCCGCCCAAGAAAATTCAATATTTTATTGGGTATAGGCAGTCCATCGTAAGGTTTAGGTCTATCTACTGGCGCAAGTGGGCGGGACGAGATGCGGCTTGAGAGCAGTATAAACCCGAAGTTGGAAAAATGCCTGTAAAACGCGCCGAAACCCACTTATCTGCTACACACTGTGTTGGGCGCACATTGATGGGGGCTGGATTCGAAAGTTCTACCCTATCACTCCTTGAGTGACAAAAATCAATAAGCTGACATTTGCTATGGGTGAGTGAAGGAAAACAAACACTCAAAATGTATGGCTCCACCCCTTCGGGAAGTCACAAAAGCTATTCGTATTATGACCTGACCCCAAAATATGTACCAGTCTAATAATAGTCCAGCAGGCTGTATTCGTGCCGGTTGCACAACAATCGACCCGGGGGCTTATCTACCTGTTTTAATTCTTGTTAAGCACGCCCTCAACGATCTCAAACAGCGGGGGCAACTCGTCTTCTGCCCCTTTTTCATCAGAATAAGCTCTTTTTTTATCCCGGAACCAGCGGCTGGCGACATCGATATTAATCGCGGGGGTTTTCGGGTGAAACCGCACATAGTTAAACAATTCCCATCCCGCTTTTTTCTCTTTCTTCAACACCATCACGCAAGCTATTCCAGCTAATGCATAAAGGCTTAAAGGAGACAGCTGGGAATCCCAAGCCCGTTCTAATGCATGATGAAATTTTACATTTGCCTCCTCGATTAACCCCTTTCCAAGAAACGCAAATCCCAAACGACATTCAGAGGTACACACACCCCCACAATGATTAATATCCTGGAATATCTCCAAAGCTTGCTCGCCAAACACTACTGCCTCATCGTATTCTTCAAGAAAATACGAACCCATACTCAACCGGCTGAGTGTGTATCCCTGGCCAATGATATCCCCGGTATCCAGGAAGATTTGATACGCCTCACGCAAATAGACCATCGCAGACGCATAATCTCCCAGGCCATCTGCGGCCAATCCCATCTTGCTCAGAGCGTACGACATGCCCCAGGAATTCTCTTTTTCATCGAAAAGCGCATAACTTGTCTTGAGACTCCTCATACCGCCTTCATACTCACCAAGTAAATACTCTACATACCCCAACCAGAGATAGAATGTTCGGAAGGCAACAAAGGGCTCTTTCTCCCCCAGTGCAACGGCTTCTTCCAACAGCTTCCTGGCGCGTTCGTACTCTCCATGAACAATGGCGCAAACCCCCAGGTTGTGCAAGCACAACGCCAGTTCTCTGTCCATACCGTGCTCTTGAATCGGCTGGATGCACTCCATCGAGATTTTCTCGCTCTCTTCGACCATGCCTAAATTAGTGCAAAACCAGGCCTGGTGAATACGACAGGACAGATAAGTCGGATCATCTAAAATGGCGGTGCCTTTTTTTGTCTGGATCAAAGCAGCCAGTTGGTCAAAAGCAACCGCACCTTCGTACCACCCGTGAACCATATAGAACGAAAAATACGATCTCACTGCTTCCGTGGCGGCATCCATTTCCCAGTGCTGAACTGCCCAGGTCATTGCCGCATGGAGGTTCTCGATCTCCCTCCGGATATCCTCTCTGGCAACAACCATCTTTTCACCATCGAGGTCATCTTCCCTCTCACGTAAGAAGGCGATGAAATAGCGGCTGTGGAGGTCATGGACCTCATACCAGGCTTCAGGGGATTCTTTCAGCTTCTCATCTGTGAATTGATGGATCAGCCGGTGCATGTCGAGGCGGCCATCCTTCAATCTGCGCAGCAAAGACCGGTCCAGCAGCTCGTTTAATTTCATGAGATCAGCATCTGCGATCCACTTTGCCGAATGTCGATTAAACCCACCGTAAAACACCGAAAGCCTTGCTAATTTTTTTTGCTGGTCATCATCAAGCATCTGCCAGGAATAATTGAAAGTCGCCTCTAAGCTCCGGTGTCTTTCAGAAAAATCCTGAATGGGGCTGGTTAAGAAGCGATAACTGTTTTTGATCTCCTCTACTATCTCGGCACAACCCAGCGCGGCAGTCCAGGCCGCGGCCAGCTCGATTCCCAGGGGAGAGCCATCGACAAGTTGGCAAATTTGGAGAGCGGCATTCAGCTCTTCTCCGGATAGAACCAAACCTGGGTTGACATGCCGCGCTCTCTCGATGAACAGGTCCAGAGAATTTCCGATTTCATGTACCGCGTTCTCTCTCGATTCAGGAGTGGGTAAGCCTGAGACCTGATATACCCACTCGCTTTTAATACTCAGCTTCTGTCGAGAGGTGAGCATTATTTTCAAGCCCGCCGCTCGTTGGAGCATACCTGATAGGATGCTGCTTCCATCAATCAGGTGTTCAAATCC
>JBDLJU010000108.1:0-10157 GCA_039714215.1 Chloroflexota bacterium
CTTCGGCTTCTGCCTCGGCTTCTACTTCTGCTTCAGCTTCAACCTCAACTTCTGATTCGGCTTCTAATTCTGCATCAGCTTCGACTTCTGCTTCAGGAGCGCTGTCTTCTACCGGTGTCTCTTCTTCGGCTGCTGCACTCTCGCCGTCATTATCCCCGACGGTTTCAAATTCAGCCAGCGCCAGTTCCCAATCCATCTCGCTGTACTTGAGCGATTCAACCTTGCGCAAGCTCAGCCCGATCCGTCGGCGGTTTGTATCAATTTTGATTACCCGCAGGGTAACCGCATCGTCAACTGCCAGCACCTCTTTGGGATGCTCAACGCGTCGTTCGCTTAATTCCGAAATATGGATCAAGCCTTCAAGATTTGCATCAATCTGGGCGAAAGCGCCAAACTTGGTCAGACGGGTAATTTTGCCTTCAACCAGTTGGCCGACCTGGTATTCTTTGATGTACTCATCCCAGGGATCATTGGCAAGCTGTCGGATCGAAAGACCAATCCTGTTCTTTTCACGATCAATGCTGATGATCTTAACATCGATCTCTTGCCCAACTTTCAGCACGTCTTTGGGATGGTCGATATGGTCCCAGGAAATCTCTGAGAGATGAACCAGGCCATCGGCGCCGTTGATATTCACGAAAGCGCCAAAATCTGCCAGGCTGGTCACCCGACCGCTGCGGACGCCGCCTTCAGTCAGTTCTTCCAGCAGGCGGGCTTTTAAGCTCTCGCGGGATTCCTGAGAAGCGGCTTTCTCCGAAAGGATCAGCCGGCGTCGTTGGCGATCAACCTCGATCACCCGCGCCATAATCGGCTCGCCGACCATTCCAGACCATCGTTGGTCAGGGGAATCGCCGCCGTAAGC
Source organism: Chloroflexota bacterium (assembly GCA_039714215.1). Taxonomy (GTDB): domain Bacteria; phylum Chloroflexota; class Anaerolineae; order Anaerolineales; family UBA11579; genus UBA11579. The sequence goes on from JBDLJU010000108.1 coordinate 863, forward strand.
CATCCGGCGCGTCAGGCTGACCTGCGATGCGGGAACAAACCCGCGCAAGTTGCCTAAGTTAACAATCAGACCACCTTTGTTATATCCAGCGATTTCGCTTTCAAAAGCATCCTTGGTCTGCAGCAGTTCCTCGGCCTTAGTCCAGTCTTCTTCTTCCAGCGCACGCTGGATAGACAGCAGCAAGTGACCTTGCTTACTCTCAGGACTAATCACTAACACCTGAACTTCTTCGCCGACAACCAGGCTTTCACGGATGTCAGCAGGGAGCTGTGAAATTTCCCGGCTGGGAATCACACCTTCCGATTTGGCCCCGATACTCACTAGAATTTCATCTCCGGTAACACTAGCAATCACTCCGGTGCGAACTTCTCCTGAACGGGGCATGTTCAGAGAGAAATCGCCCTCGGCGAGCAATGATTCCATCGAGAGTTCCTGGGTTTCGGCCTCCTTATTTAATTCTACTTCTGCGTTTTGCCCGTTTTGGGCATCTTTTTGTTCCATCTTAACGAAGTCTCCATTAATGAGATAGCGGCAATTATAAGGCGTAAGGTGCAAGTTGGCAACCTTTATGATAAGATTGGGGCGTTAACTTATCAAAATTGGTAGAGGAAAAATGCGAGCAATTTACCCATTCACAGCAATTGTCGGGCAGCTGCGCATGTCGCGCGCCCTTGTACTGAATGCGATTGACCCGAGGATCGGCGGCGTGCTGATTCGCGGCGAACGAGGCACCGCAAAATCGACAGCTGCCCGGGCTTTATCAGCTCTCCTGCCCGAAATTGAGGTTTTTGCCGAATCCCCCTTCAACGATGACCCCAACTCCCCCAGCACATGGTCAGATTGGGTCAAATCCCGTAAAGACAGCAAAGAGGAAATGGTCGTTGAGAAACGCACCGTGCCCTTCATTGACCTGCCGGTCAGCGCTACTGAGGACCGTGTCGTCGGCTCCCTTGATATTGAGAAAGCAATCCAGGCTGGTGAGCGCAGTTTCGAGCCAGGTGTCCTGGCTGCCGCCAACCGCGGCCTGCTCTACATCGACGAAGTCAACCTGCTTGATGACCATGTCGTCGACGTACTCCTCGACTCAGCCGCAATGGGCGTCAATATCGTTGAACGCGAAGGTATTTCCTTTGCTCACCCCGCTCGCTTCATTTTAATAGGCACAATGAACCCCGAAGAAGGCGACCTGCGTCCCCAGCTCCTCGACCGCTTTGCCCTCTCGGTAGATATCCACGGTATCCGCGAAACCCGCGATCGGGTCAAGATCATGGAGCGCAACCTCTCCTTTGAAGCCGATGCTGAGGAGTTCCTCAATAAGTGGCAGCCCAAAGAAATAGAGCTTTCGGAGAAGATCACTGCTGCCCGGGACCTGGTCCGCCAGGTGGGGTACACCAGCCGCGACTTGATCGCCATCGCCACACTGACCTCTTCCCTGCACGTAGACGGCCACCGTGCCGACCTGGTGATCCTTAAAGCCGCCCGGGCGCAGGCTGCCCTTGAAGGCCGCACCACGATCAACGACCTCGATATCGCCCTTGCCGCTGAACTGGCCCTCCCGCACCGGATCAAGAAAGGCCCCTTCCACCAGGCAGAAGTCACCATGGAGGAGCTCTCCGAGCGCATCCAGGACATCCAGGAAAAAATGGCTGGGCAGGGAGAAGGGGAGGAAGAAAGCGGGCCAACTGAAGAAGGGGAAGAAACACAAGGGGATCAAAAAAAAAAGTAGAACCGCGCATCTCTGAGGGCACCCCTGATCAAGCTCCTCCCGAAGCCGGACCTCAGGATGTATTTGACGGCGGAGACGCCTACTGGTGGGACGGTGGGCAGCAGACCAACTTTGGGGAAACTTTTGCCCCCCGCAAATTAGACAACAAACTTGACCGCATCGCTCGCAAGCAGAGCGGCAGACGCTCGCGCACCCGCACAGAACGGAAGCGCGGGCGTTATATTATGGCTCGCCCGGCAATGGGGCGCAGCGACGATATCGCCTTCGATGCCACCCTGCGCGCCGCTGCCCCCTACCAAAAAGACCGTGCTGAAGAGCTCGAAGAGAACGGGCTTGCTTTCTCAATCAAAAAATCAGACCTGCAGCGCAAGGTCCGCGTGCGGATGACCGCCAACCTGGTGATGTTCGTCGTCGATGCCTCCTGGTCAATGGCAGTTGCCGAGCGTATGGCCGCCACCAAAGGCGCGATCCTATCTTTGCTAACCGACGCCTACCAGCGACGCGACCGGGTCGGGCTGGTCGTCTTCCAGAAAGACCGCGCCAACCTGGTGCTGCCCCCCACAAACTCCGTGCAGCTCGCCCAACGTGCCCTCAAAGACATCCCTGTCGGCGGCAAGACCCCCCTCACCGCCGGGCTTTTCCTCGCCCACGAAGTGATTAAACGCGAAAAAATCGCCCACCCCGACGTGCTCCCCCTGATGCTGATCCTCACTGACGGCGCCGGGAATGTCTCGATGACCGGGGAGCTCCCCCCGCAAGAAGAAGCCCACCGCATCGCCGAAAAGATCGCCCAGGAAGAGATCCGCAGCGTGGTGATCAACATGGAGCATGAAGCCTTCGACCAGGGTCTCGCCCAGGCGCTGGCAGAACACCTCAACGCCCAGTGCTACTCCCTCGGTGAGCTCAAAGCCGAAGCGCTTTACCAGGCTGTCCGCGCCGAGATGGATCAGTAAGCTTTTGCCGGTTGGCATTTGACGGTTATCAGCAGTTAGTTTTTGTGGCGGATCGTAAATCGCCCAGTCCCACCGTAGGGGCAACCCTTGAGGTCGCCCGCAAAAAAATATATCAGCGATTCATTACCTTTTCGGAATCAAGGCTTCAGCCGGTTGCCCCCCATCCCTCAATTCGGAGATCATTATGGATTACGAAACTTACCGTAAGAACTTCTTCACCGACCCCCTGCCTGAACAGCGCTTTGCCTTCGCCGGGCTGTTCGGTGCCACGCTCTACTACCAGGATTACCCCGCCGCACTGGCCTTCTACACCGAGGTGCTCGGCCCGCCCGCCTACATCGAAGGGGAGCACACCCACAGCTGGACCGTGGGCAGCACCTGGCTGACCCTCTTCCCCAGCAAAGGCGGCGACCCAACCAATCTTGAAGTCGGCTTTTACGTCGAAACCCCCGAAGAAGTCGACCGCCTCACCAACGCCTTTATCACTGCTGGCGCCAAAGGCGAGCCCCCCATCGACACGATGATGCATGTACCCGTGCGCATGTCGGTACTCACCGACCCCTTCGGAGTGAATATAGCGGTAATTGCTAGACTTTAGTCTTTAGTCATTAGTCGTTAGTCTCTCTGAGCGAGTAATCTCCGACAACCAGACTGCCTGACCATCGACTATCTGACTACCGGACTATCGACTACCAGACTATCGACTACTCCTCACACCCCCACGCAATGTACTGGCAGCGCAGTTCTTTCCAAGTATTAGGCATCTCAATCAACCCCAAATAATACGGCGAAACCACTTCCTGCAATCCGACAAACGGCTCGTGCAGCTCGGTATCGCTCATCGGTATCTCAACCGGTACGGTCAATTCCACCGGGACTTGCTGATCCACCGGTACCACCAAATTTAAATTCACCGGCAGTTCCGTACCTTCTGGCAGCACAATGCTCGCCGGCGCATCGATGATATGTAAACTCCCGGAAACCACGGTCACCCGCACCCCGTCGATCTTGGTGTCCTCGCTGAGCACCACTGTGGTGTTCTGATTAAGCGGCAAATCAAACTGCACAGGCAACGAATCTTCCACCTCAATCGACGTCTTGATCTCCGCCTGATCCATCAGTAAGAAGTTGTAGTATAACCCGCCAAACACCTCGGAAGTCAGTGTCTCTTTTATCGAAAACAGCTGGTTGCCCAACACCAGCACAACCACAATCAAAATCACATTAACCACGATTGACAACACTGCGCCAAAAGTCCACAACCGGGGTCGCAGTTTACGATTCCGGTTATTTTTCACGGGCTGAGGATCTGGTTGATCAATCTCAGTATTTTCATCTTCATTAAAAACGTCCATCATTCACCTCTTCTCTACCCAACCCGCTCAAACAATTTCCAGCGATTGGGTTTACTCCGGATTTTTTGCATTCACTTGGTAAAATTGACTATAGCATAGACAAAAGATTCACGATACTTGCTGCGTCTATATTTTGGGTTTTACACCCACCACATCGACACAAGTTGGAGCCTGTATTCCTATGAAAAAAGAACTGACCTCCCTGGAAAACCTTCCGGTAGCGGTAATTGGCGCGGGTCCGGCTGGTTTATACGCCGCCAGACAGCTTGCCGCGGCAGGAAACCAGGTAGCTTTAATCAACCGAGATCTCAAACCCGGCGGGTTAGCCGAGTATGGCATCTTTCATAACAAACACAAAATGAAAAACGGACTGCGCAAGCAGTTCCGTCATATACTTGACGATCCCAATATTCATTATTTCGGAAACGTGGTGGTCGGCCAGCAGGCTGATCTCAGCCTGGAGCAGCTGCAGGCAATCGGTTTCAAGGCGGTGATGATCAGCGTCGGGGCTCAGGGCACCAAATGGCTCGGTCTCCCCGGCGAAGATCTCCAGGGCGTCTACCATGCCAAAGACCTGGTCTATCACTACAACCAGCTGCCCCCGTTCAGCACCCAGAAATTCAATCTCGGTAAGCGCGTCGCCCTGATCGGTGCCGGCAACGTGATGATCGACATCGCCAACTACTGCGTGCGCGATCTCAAAGTCGAGACGGTCACTGCGGTTGTCCGCCGCGGGCCGGCGGATGTCAAGTTCACCAGGAAGGAGCTCGCTCATATCGCCGAAAACATGGACCTCAATGATCTGCAGGACGAAATTTCCAGGACTGCACCGCTGCTCCGCTCTGTAGCACAAGACCCTGATGCCGCTCACAACTTCCTGCTCTCCGCGCTCCCAAAAGCGGATAAGTCTATTTCAGATACAATATTTGGCTTCCAGTTCCTCGCCTCCCCCAAATCAATTCGTGGAGACAACCAGGGGCAGGTTACCGGGTTAGAAGTGGAAGAAACCTCCCTTGCGCTGCGTGAGGGCGGCGGCACAAAATCTGTCAGCCTGGGGACCACCAAAGTAATTGAAGTCGACAGTGTGATCTTCTGCATCGGCGACCAGGTCGAGACCGGTTTCGGGCTGCCGCTGGACCAATGGAAAGATTTTGCCAAGCACCCCCAGCCGCGCTTCCCGGTTGCAGACCTTTCCTACGAATCCTATGACCCCGAGAGCGAACAGCCGGTCGAGGGTGTCTTCCTTTCAGGGTGGGCGCGTGAAGCCAGCAGCGGTCTGGTCGGCAGCGCACGTAAGGATGGCGAGAACGGAGCCAAAGCGATGCTCAGCTATCTGCAAACCCTGTCTGAAGACTCCCCCACAGCTGAAAACCCCGCAATTGAAGCCCTGGAGGCCCAGCTTGCAGAACTCAAAAAACCCATCGTCTTCAAGCCAGACCTGTTCCGTTTGGAAGAAATCGAAGAACAGCAGGCCGAAGAGATGGGGCAGGAATCCTTCAAATTTTCTTCCAACGATGAAATGTTTGAAGCGATGGGGCTTACCCGCTACGCTTAACCTCCCTCGGCGAACTTTAATTATTCATGCAAAACAAAAAACCTTCGTTGAAGGTTTTTTCATTTAAACGACACGGGTTCCTAAGGGAAAAACTGATTCAGTCAGCAGCAATTTCAATCTTGGGTAATTCTGGAATTTCTTCTTCAATTTCTGGTGGGGGTGGGAAGCTGCCTTTGAACGGGATCATCAACAGCAGACCAATCCCAATCACCAGTTGGCCAATCAGCACCCCGCGTGCCTGCCAGTAGCCGAAGAAAGTTGTGGTGTAAGCCAATGGCCGTGTCCCCAGGCCGAAGATATCTGCGAGGCTGGCTGCCAGAGCGATCACCAGGCCGGTCCAGGCCAGGCGGCTGCCGATGTCTGCCGAGATCGAGCGCCAATATGGCGGCCATAAGGATCCCAAAGTCAGGGTACCGCCGAATGTGATCATCACCAACCCAATGCTGAATACCCCTACCTGCATCGGCCCCACCGCGCTGCTGTTATCCAGGCCAAACCACTGCGGGACTGCCCCAATTAAAAACACAACCAACCCAAACAGGGTGATTCCGATCCCAAATCTGCGGGCGGCGACATGGTTGATCAAAGGAGGTGTAGGAAGATTATCTTGTGTGCTCATAGGGTTTTACGGCAGCGCCGATTGTAACACGCCCAGCCAGTTTTCGCCAAATATGGCGGCGATGTCGGCTTCGCTAAAGCCCTTCTCCGCCAACAGCGGAGCCAGCTTTTGCAGGTCGGCAACCGTGTCAATTTCATGTGGGACAGACTGCCAGCCAAAGCCACCGTCAAAGTCGCTGCCGATGCCCACATGCTTCGCATCCCCCGCCAGCTGGCAGATATGGTCAATCTGGTCAACCACTTTCTGGATCGAGACCAACTCGCGGCGCATCCCGATTGCCCAATTTTCTTCGAGGAATAAATTATAAGGCACCACACCGATCACACCGCCGCGTTCGATCAATCCTTCAATCACCCCATCCGAGAGATTCCGGTTGCTGTCCAGTTGAGGAAGCAGCGCTTTCGCATTCGAGTGAGTCGCCACGATCGTGCCAGGATAATGGTCCAGCGCCTGACGGGCGGCCTGCTCATCCATGTGGCTTAAGTCGAGGATCAGCCCCTGGTCTGCCATCGCATCCAGCAGTTGATAGCCCACCTTGGTCAGCGGACCGGGCTCTTTGGTGCCCCCGCAGTAGCGCGTCCCTTCCCAGGCCGGACCGATCAAACGCACCCCGCTTGCAGCCCACTCAGACAGCTCGTCCACCGAACGGATTCCCTCAGCCCCTTCCATTAAGATCACCAGTCCCACTGGCGGATGCGCCGCTTCATCGGAAGCAGCCTCCCACGCGCTAATCGTCTCATCAAGGTCCATCTTGGTTTGAATTAATCGGAATTTGTCAGGTTGTTGATCCACCAACCTGTGGTACAGATCAAGCTGATTGCGGTAGAGGGTTTCAGCCTGGCTGTCTTCGAGATAGCACTGCGTATCCCACTCCCCTTCGTTCGCTCGCATCGGCGCAGCAAATATCGTGGCAAACACCACCGCCACCCTGCCTTGCTGGTAGGCATCCCAGCCGAGCAGCGTATCACCGCTGTGCCCTGGAATCGCAGTGCCGCGTTCCAATCGGCGTGACTCCGCCACCGGGCGGGTGTAGTCCCTCTGGAAGGTAGCCATATTCCAGGCCAGGTCCTCGTGGGCGTCAATCAACAGCGGGAGTTTTTTCATTCGCCGAGGAAATTAATCCTGGTTGAAATCCGCAGCCAGACTGCGCCAGAACTCATCCCGCTCGCCTGGGATGAAGGGAATGTATAAATTGATCCGTTCCGCAAGCCCGGCATAACGCTCTTTCAGCGCTGCTGCTAGATTCCCAGGCTCGGCGGTCGTCGCAAACTGATCCACAATCTCATCGGTGATCAACTCGCCCATTGTCGCCCAATCCTGGTTTTTTGCCTTTTCCGAGAGCGCTTCCCGAACGTCTTCCCAGCCGTGCAGCTCAAACACGCTGCGGTAGGAGGGGGTTGAAGCGTAGAAGGAAATTTGCTGGCGGACGATTTCACGTTCCAGCTCGCTGGTCACCACAAAAGCATTCGCCACCACCTCGATGTCCTCGCGCTTCCGTCCTGCCTTTTCTGCCCCTGTCTGAATTGCCGGCACGACCACTTCAGCGAGGTACTCGCGGGTGTGGAACGGGTGGGCGTGGAAGCCTTGAGCGACCTCACCGGCCAGTTTTGCCAGGCCAATGTTAACCCCGGCGATGAAAATCGGGATCTCCGGGTTGGGGTGTGAAGCCGGTACAAAAAACGGCGAGGTCAGGTTGATCCTGTAATACTCGCCTTTATGGCTCAGCTTCTCGTTCTCCTGCCAGTTATGCCAGAATCCGCGCATCACCTGGACCTGCTCACGCAGTTTTCCGGTGACCGAATCCGGCCAGGGCATCCCAAAGCGACGGGTGATGTGCGCCTTGACCTGTGTGCCCACCCCAAGAATAAAACGCCCCCTGGACATTTCGGCCAAATCCCAGGCGGTGTGCGCCATCACTGCCGGACTGCGCGCAAAACTTACTGCGATCGCCGTACCGAATTTAAGCCTCTCGGTATGCTCAGCGATTAATACGCCGGGTAAAAAGGGGTTGTGCTGTGTTTCGGCAACCCACAGGGTAGAGAAGCCGACCTGCTCAGCGGCGGCAGCCACTTCAGGGATATATCTTAATTTTGTGTGGGGAGCGAGTTGTGCGTCTAATTTCATCAGCTTAGTAAGTATGCGATGATCCAGTTGGTGGTCGCCACGAGCGCATCGAGGTGGGTGCGTTCGTAGCTGTGGGAGGCATCCACGCCTGGGCCGATCAAAGAAACGGCCACGTCTCCGCCAGCACGCCAGTAGGCTTCACCATCCGAACCATAATGAGGGTAGATATCAATTTTATGGGGAATTTTATATTCTTCTGCAAGCTGTCTCATCCGCTGGTTGAGACCGTAATGATACGGGCCTGCTGAGTCCTTCACACACAGTGTGGCGTGGAACTCATCAGAGGTCTGACCCTCGCCGAGGGCGGCCATATCGACAGCCACCAGCTCGGCCATCTCCGCGGGGAAACCCACCGCGGCGCCGTGCCCAACCTCTTCATAGTTGCTGAAGTGCAGGGTGGTGTGCTGCCTGGGTTTTAAACCGGCATCGTGCAGCGCTTTGACTGCCGTAGCGATCGCCGCCACGCAGGCCTTGTCATCCAGGTGACGGGAGCGGATGAAGCCATCGTTAATCTCCACTCGCGGATCGAAGACCACAAAATCGCCAACCTCAATCCCCAGCGCACGGGTCTCATCCGCGGAGGAGGTTTTGGCATCCAGGCGGACTTCCATCACATTGGCATCACGTTTGGTTTCATTAACTTTTTTGCCGTGGACATGGATGGAAGACATCACCAACAGCAGTGCGCCGCGAATTTCCTTCTCATCGTTGGTGTACACCGTGCAGCCTTCGCCCTCGACCGAGTTCCAGGCAAACCCGCCGACCTGGGTCAGCTTGAGCCGGCCGTTGGGCTTGATTTCCTTCACCATCGCCCCCAGTGTGTCCACGTGGGCGGTCAGGCCGCGCGGCGTGCTATGTTCCTCGCCGGGCCAGTCTGCCACCAGGGCGCCCTTGCGAGTGGCGCGCAGCTCCAGCTCCGGGAACTGCTTGAGCGTCTTGCTGGTCAAAGTAATCGCGTGGTGG
>JBDLJU010000109.1:0-10121 GCA_039714215.1 Chloroflexota bacterium
GCCGGTCTAACTTCTCGGTGAGCGAGTAGCGCAGCGCATCTGAAAGGAACGGGGAGAGTACCACGATCTCGGATGGGGAAACGCCTTGCTCGTCCACCAGATAAGCAATTTGCTCGGCGACCCAATCAAGCATTTCAGGGAAATAGCGGTGGGTTTGGTAGACGATCCTCTCCCGGAACTGCTCAAGGGTCAGCTTTTCTTTACGTTTCACGATCGGTCGGTGCAAAATTTGCCCAAAGCGGTTGGCGAGGATTTCGAACAAAGGCGGAGCGACGTAGGATTCGGTCAAATCGATGATTTTATCGCAATGGCCGCTGAGCTGGTTCGCCGAGAGCGGGTCAGCGCCGAGGAAAGTGCGGTAGCCCCCGTCGGTGTCGTAGATCAGCAGGGCCGAGTCTAGCTCCGGCAGCCACGCGCCGAGCAGGTCATGCTCGATCGGAGTGGTCTCTTCGAGGTTGTCGACGATCAGGTGGCGATACCTGCCTTCGAGGTACTCGCGGCATAAAGTGCCCCTGGGCCAGAGATATTTCCAGAAGACTTCGAGCTGCAGGGAAAAATCGAGTAAATTATTTTCCAGGCAGAATTCTCTGAAGCGAACCGCCGCCTTTTGTGCATCCCGGAAAATGGAGACCTGCTCCGGCCTGCCGAGGGTGGCCAGCTGCAGCCGCTCCCCCACCGAACTGGGGTCGTAGCCGTTCAAAGCTGCCTTGTTCAAATTGTCGAGCAGCTGGGTGTACAGCCGGTTGCGGCTGATCACCGCCGCCTCGAAATAGCCCTCCTCAAGCAGCGGGCGGAGCACCTGGGCGACAAAATATTGGGTGGTCTCAAGATTAAGGAAAGTAGGCGGCTCGTCCGGGTGGGCGAACCCGGCTCCCCTCGAGACCAGCGGCCAGAACAGTTCCACCATGCGCAGCGAGAGCGAGCCGATGGTGAAGACCTGCGGCGGAGCGCCGCGCTGGGTGCGGATCTCGTCGAAGTAGGGACCGGCCAGTGTCTTCTGCGGTACGAAGACGATGATCCCGTCCGCCGTCTCGGCGCACAGCTGGCGCAGATGTTGAACGCCCCTGGTAGTCTTGCCCGTGCCTGCCGGGCCGGAGAGGAAAGTTTTTTGTTTCATTCAGGAATTAAGTAATCCGCCTTCAGTTGATAAAAAATTTCTATTCAATAATACCATTACCCATGTTCAGGAGTATTCAAATTTCCAAACAAGTTTGCAGTTAACTTTTTGTTGATCACCTTGCTCTAATATTCCACAAAACTTAGTGTAAAATCTTAATGTACCCTTCACTGCCACTACCCTCAAGGAGGACACATGGAAATCCTGGAATCCGGCATCGGAAAGTTGATCCAACCTTTCGACATGGACGAGTTCCGCGAGTGGAACCGCACCGAGAAAACCCGCAAGCTGGTCGACAAGCGCATGACGGAGCAAGAAGCGATCAGCAAGTTTGTCTACAACGGCTGCTACATCGGCACCGAACTGCACGGCTCAGTGCGCTGCCCGATGAGCCTGACCCGCGAGCTGATTCGCCAGGGCCATAAAGACCTGCGGATCTGCGGCCAGGGCGTGCTCGAACTTGACATGTGGCTGGCCGCCGGGCTGGTCAAAGCGCTGGATATCACCTACATCGGACTGGAGGTCTACGGCACCTCCTCCTCCCTGCGCCGGGCGGTCGAATCCGGCCAGGTTGAGACCTGCGTGGAGTGGTCGAATGCTGCAATCACCTGGCGGATGAAAGCCACCGCCATGGGGATCCCTTTCCTGCCGACGCGTTCGATGCTCGGCACCGACATGATCAAACACAGCGCCGCCAAGGTGGTCGAAGACCCCTTTACCGGGATCAAGGTCGCCCTGCTGCCGGCACTGATCCTCGATGTCGCCATGATCCATGTGCAGCGGGCGGATATGTACGGAAACTGCCAGATCGATGGGATCAGTGGGTTTGCGATGGAGATCGCCCGGGCCTGCAAGCGCCTGATCATCAGCGCCGAGGAGATCGTGCCCACTGAGGAGATCCGCAAGTACCCCGACCGCACATTGATCCCCTACTACCTCGCCGATGCGGTGGTGCATGCCCCTTACGGCTCACACCCCGGTGAAACCGCCTACATCTACGGCCGCGACGAACCAGCGATCAAGGAATGGGTCGAGATGAGCAAAACTGCAGAAGGCGCCCAGGAATACCTCGATAAGTATGTTTTTGGGGTCAAGAACCACGCGGAGTACCTGACATTGATCGGTGAAGAGCGCCTGCGGAAATGTGATGAATTACGAGAGAGGAGGGAATAATGATGATCGGGTTTAAACATTCCCGATCATTTAAGAGAACCTTCGGTTCTCTACAGATTAAATTGTTCAAAGGACACCGAATTATTTCCAGCCTTCAAGAAAGTGCTCCTGAGAATCCTTTTGACTGAAGAGGAAACAAATGACAGAACAAACCTACTCCAAAACTGAATTGATGATCTGTGTGGCGGCCCGGCTGTTTGAGGACGGCGCCACCTGCTTTATCGGTACCGGCATCCCGATGCTGGCGGCGATGCTGGCGTCAAAAACCACCGCCCCCAACCTGGTGCCGGTCTTTGAGTTCGGCGGTACGGGGGCGATCATGGAAGAGCTGCCCCTCTCCGTTGGCGAAGCGCGCACTTTCCACAAGGGCATTTCTGCCCTGGGGATATGCGACACAATGGAGACCGCCCAGCGCGGCTTCATTGACTACGGCTTCCTCGGCGGGGCACAGATTGACCCCTACGGCAACCTCAACAGCGTGGTGATCGGCGATCACGATAAACCCAAAGTGCGCCTGCCGGGTTCCGGCGGGGGCAACGACGTCGGCTGCCACTGCTGGCAGACCATCGCGATCATGGGGCATGACTCCCGCCGCTTTGTGCCGGAAGTCGATTTTGTGACCACGCCGGGATATCTCAGCGGCCCCGGGGCAAGGGAAGAAGCGGGCCTGCCGCGCGGTACCGGACCGATCGCGGTGGTCTCCACCCTGGCGCTGATGGACTATGAGCCTGAGAGCCTCCGCATGCGGCTCAAGGCGCTGCATCCAGATGTAACCGTCGAGGACGTGGTCGCTGCCACAAATTTCGAGCTGATCATCCCAGATGAAATCGGGCAGAACCTTGCTCCCAGCGCCGAAGAACTGCGCCTGCTGCGAGAGGAGATCGACCCGACCAAATTTTATATATAGGTTAACTACTGTCATTCCGAACAGCCGCAGGCTGGAGGAATCATTATAAAAAATGTTATTCAATCCGGTTTGTTCTAACTACGAGTGAATAATGATTCCTCCGAGGTACTGCTCGCTGCGCTCGCAAACCTCGTTCGGAATGACATAAAAAATAGTATTTTTGTTCATCGAGGAGAATTGATGAATCTGCTTGCCGTCTTGCTTGCCTTGCTGCCCGTGATCGTCATCCTGGTGCTGCTGCTCTGGCAGCGGACCCCCGCCGATATCGCCGGCGTAATTGGCTGGCTGTGCGCCGTGCTGGTCGCCTGGCTGTATTTCCAGACCCCCCTGCTTAACACCCTGCAGATCAGCCTGGGCGGCATCGTCGCTTCTTTCCCAATCACTTTAATGGTAGCCACTTCGCTGCTGCAGATCACGATCATGAAGGAAACCGGGGCAATCGATCGGGTGGTGGCGTTGATCAAAACCATCGCGCCCGGCAACCAGGTTGCCCAAATCTTGATCCTCAACATCGGGGTCGGTACATTGCTGGCCGCGATGGGGGCTACGCCGGTCTCAATCCTTCCCCCAATCATGATCGCCCTGGGATACTCCTCCTTTGTCGCCATCGCCCTGCCCGCCCTCGGATACGACGCGTTATGCACCTACGCCCTGCTGGGAATCCCGGTGGTGGTGTTTTCCAATTTTGTCGGCCTCCCGGTCAACGAGGTCGGCGGCTATTTTGCGCGCTTCATGCCGGTGATCAGCACCTGCATTGCATTGGCAATGCTGTGGCTGGCCGGAGGATGGAAATTGCTCTGGCGCGGGATCATCCCTACGATCCTCTCCGGGATCACCGCCGGGTTGATTGCTGTCTGGATGAACGCGCTGGGGATGGTCACCCTCACCGGGATCGCCGCAGGGCTGGGCGTGGTGATCGTGATGCTGATCTATCTCAAACTTACCGGACACAAACTCTACGACCGTGAAATGCTGATTGAAACCGACCTGACCGCCGAGAAGAAAATGTCGCTGGGCGCAGCGCTCTCCCCATGGATCTTGCTGACCATCTTCGCCCTGCTGGTCAACGCCCCCTTCCTGCCCTTATTCGAGCTGACCTTTACCAAATGGGCGATGCCGGTGACGATCATCCCCGGCGTACCTGAAAAGCTGCGGCTGCTTTGGCAGGCATACTTCTGGATCCTGATCAGCACTTTGCTCGCATTACCCTGGTTAAAGCCAAGCAAAACAGTGATCAAAGATTCACTTAAGCTGTGGCTCAAACGCGCCCCGCGCCCGATGCTGGCATCGGCGATCTTCTTTGCGATTGCTTTCATCATCAATCATTCCGGCAAAAACGCGGATTGGGTGCTGGTGGAGCAAAGCAACAACATGGTCTATGTGATCGCCGATGCGGCCAGCCAGGCTTTCGGAGGGCTGTATCCCCTGGTGGCACCCTACCTCGGCCTGCTCGCCGGATTTATCAGCGGCTCTGAGACCTCATCAATCGCCATGCTGACCAAAATCCACCTCTCTACCGCGGAGAAGATCGGCGCGGTGGGCTTGCTGATTGCTGCTGCCAGCGGGATTGGCGGCGGTTTGGCCAGCGTGATCTCACCGGCAAAGCTGCAGAACGCGGCAGCGAGCATCGATATGATTGGAGAGGAAAGCAAGGTCATCCGGGTCACTTTTGTGATCTCACTGGTGCTGACCACAGTGGCGGCAGTGATGACCCTGCTGTGGGCATTTGGCTAGCCTGATACAACGCATCGAATCCGCCAGGATAAGTCATTCTCCTTCCAGACTTAATCATCAGCTTTCCGGGAAGCTTTCCTTTCCCAGAAGAAAAAAACTGCCGTTAAGGGCAGTTTTTTTCTTAGACCATCTGGTTAATTCTCCGAAGGCAATCCTAATTGCCACACGTGAAGTAATAGTTATTGAACGGCCCTATTCATTTGTCTGACAGAGTGTCCTTGGCCTGATTAAGGTCGTTGTAAGGAATATCATCATCCGGCGGGGGAACATAATCATCACTGCCGCTTAGATTTGGATCACCGAGGAAGTGTCCAGAGTCATCCTCTCCATCCTTATCGCCTGGTGTTAGACCACCGTCGTCACCACCACTATCGCCGCCTTGAGGTACCACAGGTACGAAATGACCGCTTTCACTATCCGGTCCTCCAATAGGATCCCTGGCGCCAGGATCTGCATCTCCACCGGACGATCCTCCTGTGTACGGCATTGGCGTATCACCTTCCATGGGGTCGCCTTGAGGAGGTGTTTTCACGGGAGCATCATCAAATTCCGTCTCATAATAATACCAATCGCCATTTTTTTCTTGTATCCAAACGCCCTTGCCATCTGGTTCCGCGACATAACCCGGCGTCTCATCTTTCATTGATTTTAATTCCAACCAGCGCCCGATTTCCCCTTTTCCTGAATGGTACCCTTTGCCCTCTTCTTCTGATACAAAACCACCTCCGCGACCACCAACTGGAAGCCCACCTCCGGAGGAGCTAGAGCCGCCACTCGGTGGTTCTTTCCCTCCTCCCGGCAATCCGACACCACCGCCTGGGACAAGGATGCCGTCTGGCCCTTCTCCAAATGGGATTTGTTTGTCGTCAGGCAAATTTTCTGACCCTAAACGTTGGGGATCAACCGTTTGCACATGATCACCGAGCGGGTCATTGCCGTCCCCAATATCTTTTTCGCTGCTGGCGGCCCCGGTATCCACCTCATAGCTTGGTTCATTTCCATCGATCATTCCGGGATCCACCGAGGAACTTCCAGGTTCATCTCCAACAACCTGGGTGTCAGAAACGGTACCAACGTTAGTAGGTGTGCTCCCAATCGTATCTGATGGCGGTACCATTTCAGGCTGATCTTCCCCTGAATCGGTGTTTTCCGATTGGGATTGCTCTCCATATCCCTTTCCGGTTAGCGGATCCTGGGCCTGAGATTCAGGCAGATCAACGTCTCTAGTAGTTTCAGGCTGGGCTGCAATACCTGATTCGGTGGTACTCATCGTTTCTGTCAACAATGATTCAATAACCTCAGCCTCTTCGATTTCCTGGGATTGCTCAACACGCGCGGCAGGTTCAAACGTGGCCTCATCCAGCTCTTGTGTTTCTACACTCTCATCAACCTCACTACTTCTAATTTCTTCTTCAAATTGATCGGAATCAAATTCTTCCATGGGGACCCTCGCTATCTCAATTGTACAGAGTGAATAAGTTTATAAATCCATTATAGAACCTCGAAAGAGAGAATTTCAGGAAAATTGCATTAAAATTTAGTGCGAAAGAACGTCTTCACCGATATCCACAAGCAGATGTTTTTTTGTGAGATGCCCACCGAAAACTATCCAACCCAAATAACAGATGGTCACCCATATGAAAGGCCCAAAACCCCGTTAGCCAAACCAAGAATATTTCCCCATTAAATTGTTCCCTTGATTTCCGGGAGCACGTTTTATTCATGGGGTTTTCCCAATAAGCGAGCTGATTGAATCAAATCCGATTCGAGTATAATAATCCGCAGATCAACCAGGAAATCCTTCACAACCAGATTTAGTTTCATTAAAATCAATTTTAACGGGTTGATCTCAGCCAATTAGAACCATTGTCGAAAGCAGGTAGACAGGTAGAACCAATGAAAACGATCAAAGACTTGATCTCTGAGATGACCATCGAAGAAAAAGCATCATTATGTTCCGGGCTGGATTTTTGGCACATCAAGGGCGTTAAACGGCTTGGGATTCCTTCCATCATGGTTGCAGACGGACCGCATGGATTACGCAAGCAGGTCGGGGATTCTTCCGATATCGGGAAAATGGAAAGCTACCCCGCCACTTGCTTCCCAACCGCCTCAGCTCTGGCCGCCAGCTGGGACCGTGAGCTTGTTTTCCAGGTCGGTGAAGCATTGGCGGAAGAGTGTAAACAGGAGAAGATTGGGGTGCTCCTGGGACCGGGCGCCAATATCAAACGTTCCCCCTTATGCGGACGCAATTTTGAATATTTTTCTGAAGACCCCTACCTCTCTGGTGAAATTGCCAAGAGCCATATCAACGGCGTCCAGAGCCTGGGAATTGGGACTTCGCTGAAGCACTACGCAGTTAACAACCAGGAATACCGCCGGATGACGATCGATGCCATTGTGGATGAACGGGCACTCCGAGAGATTTACCTCGCCGGTTTTGAGATCGCGGTAAAAGAAGCACAGCCCTGGACACTGATGGGCGCATACAACAAGCTCAACGGCACCTATGTTTGTGAGCATCCCGATTTGATGCGTACCATTCTCAAGGAAGAGTGGGGACACCAGGGGTTGGTGATCACCGATTGGGGCGCGATGAACCAGCGTGTGGATGCCCTGAAAGCGGGTCTCGACCTTGAAATGCCTGGCCCCCATGACGGCAATGATGCAAGCATCGTGCAGGCAGTCCGCAGCGGGGAACTAGATCCCGCGGTGCTGGACAAGGCAGTCGAACGCCTGCTGACCCTGATCTTCAAGGCTAAGGCAACCCTTGCCGAGGACTATACATACGATCAGCACTCACACCATGCCCTTGCCCGACGCGCCTCAGCTGAAGGGGCGGTACTGCTGAAGAATGATTCAGAAACTCTACCGTTGGCCAAAAATGTAAAAGTAGCTGTAGTTGGCGAGATGGCTAAAACACCCCGCTACCAGGGCGCAGGCAGTTCCTTGATCAATCCCTCCCAGCTGGACAATATCTTTGACGAAATCGTAAAAATTGCGGGCCCGGAACAAGTTTCCTTCATCCAGGGCTACCCCGCCAGGGGGCTGCATCTCGACGAAAGCCTGATTGGGGAGGCAGTCAGGGCAGTCAAAGGTGCTGAAGTGGTCGTGATCTGTGCCGGTCTTCCGGATTCCTTTGAAGTTGAAGGGCTTGATCGCGAACACATGCGGCTACCAGACAGCCACAATGCGCTGATTAAAGCAGTTGCCGGGGCACACCCCAGTGTGGTGGTCGTGCTGAGCAATGGATCACCGGTTGAAATGCCCTGGGTCGACGACGTCCAGGCGATCCTCGAAGGTCATCTCGGGGGGCAGGCTGGGGCTGGCGGGATCGCTGATATCCTCTACGGGCTGGTCAACCCCAGCGGCAAGCTGGCAGAAAGCTTCCCGATCAAACTTGAAGATAATCCTTCCAATGAGAATTTTCCCGGCGGCCCAGCTATGGTCGAATACAGGGAAAGCATCTTTGTCGGCTATCGTTTTTATGACACCGTTGAGAAAGAGGTGCTCTTCCCCTTCGGTCACGGACTGAGCTACACCCAGTTTGAATACCAGGATATTAAACTCAGCAAATCCAATATCGGCGACGAGGACACGCTGGAAGTCGGCCTGCTGGTCAAGAATATTGGAGAAGTTCCCGGCAAGGAAGTTGTCCAACTGTATGTCAGCCCGGTGGAATCTGCCGTATTCAGACCAAAAGCAGAACTGAAAGGCTTCGAAAAAGTCAACCTCCAGCCTGGCGAAACCAGGCAGCTAACCTTTACACTTAACCGCCGCGCCTTTGCCTACTACAATACGGCGATCAACGATTGGCATGTTGAATCTGGGGCATACAGGATTTTGATCGGGTCATCCTCGCGAGATATCCGCCTCGAAGATCAGGTAAAGATTGCTTCGACCCAGAAAAATGCAGCGTTTGCCTCAAGAGACCAACTCCCTGCATATCTTAATTTCCCCGATGATGCTAAAATCAGCCAGGATGATTTTGAACAACTTCTCGGCAGGCAAATCCCCTTCAAACCACCTGAAAAACGAGGTGACTACACACTCAACACCCCAATCGGAGACATGACCGACACCTTGTTTGGGAGATTATTAAATGCCATTGTGCAAAGACAGCTAAAAAAAACGTTCAAGGGCGATCTTGAGAATCCGACCGGGCTGATGATGCAGTCGATGGTCAAGGGGCTGCCGCTGCGTGGACTAATCATGGCGGGTGGAGGAAACCTCTCCCTGGAAATGCTCAATGGACTGCTGGTGATCTTTAACGGCAGACTGCTCAAAGGGATCTTTTCGACCTGGAAGGCAATCTCGCAGAATAAACGATTAGGATAATTAATTGAAAAAACAAAATTTGCGCCAAACCGCATTCCATCTGATGACCAAACCCCGGGGTGCAATCTGCAACCTGGGCTGTGAGTACTGCTTCTTTCTTAAAAAGGAGGCACTCTACCCGGACAGCGACTTCTTGATGAGCGATCAGGTGCTGGAATCTTTCACCCGGCAGTATATCGAAGCGCAGAGTGTTCCTGAAGTCACCTTTGCCTGGCAGGGCGGTGAGCCCACCCTGATGGGCCTGGATTTCTTCAAACGAGCGGTCTTCTTCCAGAATAAATTCCGCAAACCTGGGATGCGAATTTCCAACAGCCTGCAGACCAATGGCACTTTGCTTGATGATAAGTTGTGCCAATTCTTCAAGGCGCACAACTTCCTGATTGGCCTTAGCCTCGATGGGCCAGCAGACCTGCACAATACCTACCGACTGGACAAAGGCGGCAATCCGACCTTCGGGAGAGTGATGGACGGGATTGCCCTGCTGAAGAAACACCAGGTAGATTTCAATATTCTGACCTGCGTGAATGCCGCTAACGCTGACCATCCGCTGGAGGTCTACCAATTCCTCCGCGATGAGGTTGGTGCTGAATTTATCCAGTTCATCCCGATCGTCGAACGGGACAACGCTACCGGCTATCAAGAAGGCACCCAGGTCACCAGCCGGACTGTATCAGGCAGGGCGTATGGGCAGTTTTTAATTGCAGTCTTTGATGAGTGGGTTAAGAAAGATGTTGGGAAGGTTTATGTTCAAATCTTTGATGTAGCTTTGGGTGTCTGGTTCGGACAGCCTGCCAGTTTATGCATCTTCAGTGAGACCTGCGGCAGCGCCCTTGCCCTGGAACACAATGGGGA
>JBDLJU010000110.1:0-10090 GCA_039714215.1 Chloroflexota bacterium
GAAGGCTGCTCCTGAATTTGAAGCTGAGGAAGTAATCAAGCGGGTGGCGCAGGTCTCTACAGAAAAAACAGAGCTGCAGCACCGAGATATCGTCCCGCCAATTTTAGTGACCGGAACGCACCGCTCAAGTACCACCTGGGTCGGCAGAATGCTGACCGCCAATCAGCGCTATACGTATGTCAGCGAACCGCTGAATATCCTCCATCGCCCAGGAATCATGCGGCAGCCCACCGAGCAGTGGTATACCTATGTGTGCGAGGAAAACGAGCATTTTTATTTATCTCCGTTTTATGAGACGCTGAGATTACAGTATCACACCATGCAGGAAATAAAATCGCTGCGTACGCTGCGAGATGTTGGGCGGATGGTGCGCGATTGGAGCAGCTTTACCACCGGGCGGGCGAATGGAAACCAGGTGCTGCTGAAAGACCCGTTTTCCGTGTTTTCGGCGAAATGGTTTGCGGAACGATTTGGCTGTAAAGTGGTGATTGTGGTGCGACATCCGGCCGCATTCGTGAGCAGCTTGAAAAGATTGAATTGGCCGTTTGAATTCGAGGATTTACTGGCACAGCCTTATTTGATGCGCGATTGGCTGGAACCGTTCCGGGAAGATATTGAAGCCGCCCATGCCGCAGAGGGTGACCTGATCTTTCAGGGCAGTGTGCTGTGGCGGATGATTTATTCAGTTGTTTCAGAATATCGCCAGCGCTTCCCGGAGTTCCAAATTGTGCGGCATGAAGATTTGTCATTGGATCCGCTGAACCAGTTCAAAGCAGTGTACAATGCGTTAGGCGTTCCATTTACTAAGAAAGTTGCGAAAACCATATTAAAATCTACTAACCCGGGCAACCCAACTGAACTACCGCTGGAATCGATCCACGCGGTGCAGTTGAACAGCCTTGCGAATATTAAAAATTGGCAGAAGCGGCTCTCCGCTGAAGAAATTGAACGTGTGTATTCGCTTACTTCAGATATTGCTGACCGCTATTATTCTGCAGAAGATTGGAAACCATGAACGGAAAATACCCGCTCGTTTCAATAATCACCCCGTCGTATAATCAGGTACGCTTCCTCGAAGCTACAATTCAATCGGTGCTCAACCAGAGCTACCCGAATATTGAATATATCATTATCGACGGCGGCTCGGATGACGGCAGCGTTGAGCTGATTGAAAAATATGCAGACAAACTGGCATATTGGGTCTCAGAACCGGATAAGGGTCAGACGGACGCGATCAATAAAGGGTTTGCCCAGGCAAAAGGCGAAGTAATGGCCTGGTTGAATTCCGATGATACTTATTTTCCAGACGCGGTAAGTACTGCGATGGACTACCTGATGGCGCATCCGGAAACCGGGTTGGTGTATGGGGACACCAATTTTATTGATGAGCATGATCATCTGATGGGGCTCTTCCCTGCCAGGCAGACCAGCCATACCCGCATCCGGCGGGGATATGTGCATATTCCGCAGCAGTCTGCGTTTTGGCGCAGTGATCTGTGGAAGCAGGTTGGTCCGCTGGACCCAACATTTTACTTCGCAATGGATTATGATTTATGGGTGCGGCTCTCCGGAGTCAGTGAAATAAAATACGTTCCTGGGGTGCTGGCGAACTTCCGTCTGCATGGCGATTCCAAGACAATCCAGGATGATGACCGCTGCTGGCCGGAAATGGTTCGGATTCACCGGCGGGATGGCGGCGGTTGGCTGTCCGTGCTGACGATCAAGTATCTGCTGCGAAAGCTGCTGGCGCCTCTGGTGACCTTGCGCCGCAGGCGCAGAGTAGCTTCGGCTGCTGAGAAGGAAACAAAATGAAAAGATTTAGCAACCATTTATCTTATGTCGATTCCCATGATACGGTAGTCCGCATGCTGCAATCCTGGAGATTGTGGTTAGGGGGAGCGGTGCTCGGAGCGCTGATTGCTTCGCTGGTCTACCTGGTATTCCCTCCAGATTACCGTGCCAGGGCTGTAGTCGTGATTGATCATAACCTTGAATCCGTGTGGGAATTTGCCCCTGCACAGAACTTTTATTTCCTGGGCCGGGAAACCCGCAAGCTCGAGGAGCTTGCCTGGAATGATGAAACCCTGGGGTTGGTGACAGACGAGGTCGATGGCGTCACGGTTGCTGATCTGCGGAATGAGATCCTCAGTTTGAGCCACCCTGCAGACGGTGCTTGGCATTTATGGGCTGATCACCCCGACCGGGATACAGCAGAAGAGATTGCGGGTGCATGGGCTGATGTATTTGTGGAACAAATCTATACCGGGATGGGCACTTCCGCGGAGCTGGAATACCAACGTGAGGAAATTAATAAAATTTTATTAGAACATACAGCAATGAACCCGGATGAGGTTCATAATTTAATTGACGAAATGTCCCTGCTGCTCGACAAGACGACCGGGATTTCTCCATGGTTGGAGGTAGATTTGGCGCAGGGAGATGACTTGATCGTTACCCGGAAGGTGCTGCAGTCGGTATACATCCTGGCAGGCTCGCTGATCGGGGCTTGCGGTATGGCCCTGGTAACTTTGGTTTTCTATCGTGTAGAGGATGAAAATGAATTCCTGGCTGACGCTTAACCGCATAGAGCATTGGATGAAAACTTTATGGGGGATCACTCTGTTCACCCTGCCAGTTACCAGCTTCCGCTGGCTGCCAGAAGTGATGGCGAAGACGGACGTTCGCCCGATGGCGGTCTATTCTCTGGCGCTTTTGGTGCCTTTAATGGCGGTATATTATTGGAAAAAAAGAGCGGAATTTAGATGGCCGGTGCAGACCGCCGCCCTGCTCGCTTTTATTTTGGCTGCTTTGATCTCCACGGTGATTGGCGGTTTGTATGCCCCGTTGGGTCTGCGCGGGCAGACCTATTGGGGATGGGCGCTGCGGGCATGGCTCTCGTTTGGGGTTGGGATGGGGTTTTTCTGGGTGGCGCTGTTAATCTCAAAATCAGAGGAGTTTTTCCGCAGCTCACTGAAATGGATGTATGCCAGTTTGGCGATCACGATTGTGTGGGGAATTGTGCAGGCGATTGCGCTCCATACCCCGCTGATTGGTTTTGAAACAGTTGATCTGATCCAAAAATCTTTTTCGGTACGTGGGTTGGTCAATAATCGGATCTCAGGTTTTGCCTTCGAACCCAGCTGGCTGGCAGACCAGATCGTGATCTTTTATTTCCCATGGTTGTTTGCCGCGATCCTGACTGGTTTTCGGCTGACCCGTTATCGATGGCTGGAGCCAGTGCTGCTCCTGGGAAGCCTGGGAACACTACTGCTGACATATTCTCGCAGCGGAATTCTGGGTTTGTTAATCGCGGTAGTGATCGTCATGCTGACCGTGGGGCGCGGCATCCTGGTAGGGATCTGGTCGTGGTTCTGGGCGCCATTGGTGTCACCGGAGGTGCGGGGTAAGTGGAGCCGCCTTTTGGTCATCCTATTAACAGCAGTAATTTTAGTTTCGGCTTTTTTGTGGCTGAACAATTTTGAGTACTTTGCGAGCATCTGGCAGTTTGATGCGGACAGCACGCTGAAAGAATATATCACCTCGATCTATGCTGCGCCGCGGGTGGCTTATATTGTCAGCGGGATCAAGATTTTTAATCTGCATCCGTGGTTTGGTGTCGGGTTAGGCGGGAGCAGCTTTTACCTGTTTGATACCCTCCCCAACTGGGCGCTGGTGGATCCTTATGAAATTGCACGGCAGGTCAGTCCGGATGCAAATACGATCCCGAATGTGCGCAATTTGCTGGTCCGGCTGCTTTCGGAAACGGGGATTGTCGGGTTTTGGCTCTACATCGCCTTTATGCTCTCGATCTTGGGCAGCATCCGCCGGATGTTCCTCTCACGTAAGCAGGTGATGGTGTATGCCTCAGTAGCAGGCCTGACGATCTGGATTGCAGTGCTGATCCGCCAATTTACACTGTCGACGCTGACCTCGCCAATCATTTGGGTCAGCCTGGGGGCGGTGGTAGGTTATGCGCATCATATTTTGGATGTGCCTGACCCGGAAGAAGAAACAAATCAACTTGAAAGAAATAACGAGGATTAATGGTATGAATGGTGATAATAAGGGATTGATCATAGGGATTGTGATAGGTGTTTTGCTGCTGTGCTGCTTGTGCTGCCTTGTGGCAGTCGGCTCAGGGGCATTCGCTGTGCTGGGCGTGCTGCAGGAAGGAGAATATTCTTACCAGTACAATTCTTCAGAGAATGACAGCGAGCCAACTGTGACGCCGCACATCCTTGAGACCTGGGAAACTTCTACGGAAGAGCTTAGTCTCGCAGAGTACACCCTGGAGACACTGGCAAATGCAGTTGTACCTGAAAACAACCCGGCTGAGATGGCGGTCCGTTTGGGCGAAGTAGACTTCGTCCCCGAGACTTATCCTGATCCGGACTTACCGCATGAAGTCGGCGATCAGCTGGATTTCTGGATCACGAATACCGATACAGCTGAAAATGAACAAATTTCAGCCACCCTGCGTTATGCAACTGAGCATGCCTATTTCTGGATCGGTGATCAGGTAGATTACAGCCAGGGTGACCTGAAAGCCCTGGCAGAAGCTTTTGAGAATGATATTTATCCCACGACCCGGCAGTTCTTTGGCAGCGAGTGGTCACCGGGGATTGATGGCGACCCGCATATCTATATCTTGTATACCCCGGGGATCGGGTACAGCGTGGCTGGATACTTCTCCTCGCCTGATTCGGTCCACCCGCTGGCGCATGAGTATTCAAATGCCCATGAGATGTTCGTGTTTAATTCTGACAACACGCCGCTGGGCAGCGAGTACACCTACGGCGTGCTGGCGCACGAGTATCAGCACATGATCCACTGGAACGGCGACCGCAATGAGACCTCCTGGATGAATGAGGGCTTCTCGGAGCTGGCGACCTTGCTGAATGATTACGATCCGGGCGGGTTTGATACCTTGTATGCCGCCAACCCCGACTTACAGCTGAATACCTGGCCAAACGGTCCGTATTCGACCCAACCGCATTATGGAGCATCGTTCCTCTTCACCGCTTATTTCTTAGACCGGATGGGCGAAGAAATCACCCAGGCTCTGGTTGCTCACCAGGAAAATGGTTTAAAAAGCATTGATGCTGTCCTGGCTGAATTCGAGGTGGTGGATCCGGTCACTGAAACACCGATCGAAGCGGATGACCTGGTTTTGGATTGGGCGTTGACCAACCTGATCATGGATGAAGATGCCGCAGATGGCCGGTTTATTTACAACAACTATCCGCACGCACCGATCGCGCAAGTGGGCGAGACAATCAGTAACTGCAGCAGCGGAGTCACGCCATACACAGTTCACCAATACGGGGTGGATTACATCCGGATCACCTGCCCCGGTGAGCACACCCTGACGTTCGAGGGGGCGCTGAACACTTCACTGCTCTCGGAAGCGCCATATTCGGGTGATTTTGCTTTCTGGTCGAACAAGGGCGACGAGTCTGATACCACCCTGACCCGCCAGTTTGACTTTTCTGATGTAGACGGTCCGCTGACCTTGAGCTACATGACCTGGTACGATATTGAAGAAGATTACGATTATGTCTACCTGGAGTTTTCGCTGGATGGCGAACGATGGGAGATCATGCGCACGCCTTCAGGCACCATTGCCGACCCGAGCGGGAACAGCTTCGGGTGGGGTTACAATGCCTTCTCCGATGGGGACGGCAGTTGGATTAAAGAAGAGGTAGACCTCTCTGAGTTTGCCGGTCAAGAAATTTGGCTGCGTTTTGAGTATGTTACCGACGCGGCAGTCAATGGAGAAGGTCTGCTGTTGGATGATATCGCGATTGAAGAAATTGGCTATTTCTCTGACTTTGAAGAAGATGAAGGCGGTTGGGAAGGGGCCGGTTTTGTAAGAGTATCCGATGTGCTCCCCCAGACCTACCGGCTTGCCCTGGTGACTTTCGGCAGTGAGACCACCGTGGAATACCTGGAGATGGGGGAGGACAACTACCTGGAGATCCCGTTTGAGATCGGCGGTGATGTGGGTGCGGTTACCCTGGTGGTGGTGGGGACCACACGATTCACCGTGCAGTTGGCTGCTTACCAGCTGGATTTCTTGGAGTAAATACAGCTTAGCGTTGATTGAATATCGTTCGATCAAAAACACGCCCCCGGTAATCACCGGGGGCGTGTATGGTTAAAGATGGTTGCTCAGATTCAGGGGACTGCCAGGTTGGTGAGCAGTTGATCCTATGAATCTAAATTGAGCGACAGTATTGAAAGGGTATCCTGGTCTTGAATTTAATCTTCCAGGGTTACCGAGGTGGATTTAGGCTGGCGCAGGTTGGCAAGCTGTTTTTCCAGTTCAGCGCGGCGGGTGCCGGCAATTTCGGTGAGCTCATCCTGCAGCGAGCCGATCCGCTCACGGATTTGGCCGCGCAGGGTTTCGCCTGAGAATGGGGCTAACAGCAGGGCGACAGTGGCGCCGACGAGACCGCCCATAAGTACACCAGTCATGAAGCTGAAGAATTTTTTCATGCGTTGCTCCTTCTTACGAATTGATCTTTGTAATTATAACCTTAATTGATAGTAAGGCAGCTCTGAGTTGGAAAACCCTGGGTTATTTCTCCATTTTCTCCTGGCTGAGTTCAGCGATGAATGGCCAGGTGCGATGCCGTTCGGCGAAATCTAAGCCGTAGCCAACCACCCAGACATCGGGGATGGTGAAACCGAGATAGTCGATCGGGCGGTCGACGCCTTTACCTTCTTTTTGGGTAAGTGCACAGGTCTTGATCGAGGCGGGCTTGCGGGTATTAAGCACGGTGTAGAGGTAGTCGATCGTGTTGCCGGTGTCGACGATGTCTTCAATGATCAGGACGTGTTTCTGGTAGATGTCGGCGCGCAGGTCGAGCAGGATGCGGACAGCCCCACTGACGGCGGTGTGCCCGTAGCTTGAGAGGGCCATAAAGTCGATATAGTGAGGGACGGTCAGGCGGCGGGCAAGATCGGAGGTAAACATAAACGAGCCTTTGAGAATCCCGATCAGCACGATGCTGCCTTTGCCCTGGTAATCCGCAGAGATCTCTGCGGCAAGTTCGTCCGTGCGGGCGATGATCTGATCTTCAGTGACAAGGATACGTTCAAATTCCGGATAAAGGTTTTCCATACTTTGCTCCTAACGGTTTGAGAATCAAGAAATTAACTGAGCGAGTACACCTGGAATTATAAAGCAAAAAACAAGATCATAGAAAACAGGATAGCGGTGGAGGGGAAATTTAAGCAATAATGGGGGTGATGTGTTCTGAGACGATGGGGAAGAAGGAGAGGATGATGACCGGGCGTAATCAAACTGGGCGAGGGCGGGCTTTGAGGAAAGGCATCCGTCAGGTGGTGGCACTGCTGCTGGCAAATGGTTGTGCATTCTTTATTTCCTACGGCGGGGTGGATTGGTGGCAGGCCTGGCTGCTGCTGGCTATCTGGTTGATCTATTATTTGATGATGCTGACCTACGGCAGGCGGCATAATCCCGAGGTGGTACAGGAACGGGCAGAGTCGTTTGAGCGAGACTACCAGCCCTGGGATCGTTGGATCATCCCGGTGTATGTGGTGCTGTCATACAGCCTGTATGTGGTGTGCGGGTTAGACGCCGGTCGCTTTGGTTGGTCGGATGTACCGGGGTGGGCGATGTGGCTCGGTTTGGGTTTGGTTGTCCCGGTCTATCTACTGCCCTTCTGGGCGGTGATGAGCAATCCTTTTGCCTCGGGGACAGGGCGGATTCAGCGTGAGCGGGGGCATTACGCAGTTTCAGCGGGACCGTACCAGTATGTACGCCACCCGATGTATGCGGCGATGATCCCGTTTGGGTTTGCCTTCCCGTTGTTCCTGGGTTCGTTTTGGGCGTTGATTCCAGGTGGGTTGGTGGTGGCGCTGTTCACCCTGCGAACGCATCTGGAGGACCAGTTCTTGCTGGAGAAACTGGAGGGTTACCGCGAGTATGCTGAAAAGGTGCGCTGGCGATTAATTCCGGGGGTGTGGTAGAAAACCCTCATTCCACCATTCGTGGGCACGGTTTTCCCTCTCCCAAGTTGGGAGAGGGACGGTGATCTACAAAGACAGTTTGAGATTTTCAGGGTGAGCACTTAAGTTAGAACAGGCTGGTTGTAGTAACAATCTTTATAATGATCCCTCCAGCCTTTGGCTGTTCGGGATGACGTGAATTAAAAAAGCGGTAGGCTGAGAAGCCTGCCGCTTTGGTTGATCAAACGAAGTTTACTAATAGATTTTTTTTACGAATGGATCGCATGCCCGGCGGCGGATTCGATTGCCTCGAGCAGCGCTTCGCTCAGCGTGGGGTGGGCGTGCACATTGCGGGATATTTCCGCGGGGGTCAGCTCCATCAATTGGGCGAGGGTCAGTTCGGGGAGCAGCTCGGTGACTTCGGGGCCGATCATGTGGGCGCCGAGGATCTCGCCGTACTTGGCGTCGGTGACTACCTTGATGAACCCGGCGTAATCGCCCAGTCCGAGGGCTTTGCCGTTGGCCTGGAAGTTGAACCGTCCCAGTTTGACCTCGTGTCCTGCCTCGACTGCCTGGGCTTCGGTCATCCCGAAGGAGGCGATCTGCGGATGGCAGTAGGTAG
The DNA here is from genome assembly GCA_039714215.1 of Chloroflexota bacterium. GTDB lineage: Bacteria > Chloroflexota > Anaerolineae > Anaerolineales > UBA11579 > UBA11579. The sequence continues at coordinate 8,600 of JBDLJU010000110.1, forward strand.
CCCGCGGCATGTTCTGGTAGTTGAGGGTCACCGTCTCTACCCCGGCAATCTGCTCGGCGCAGACGATCCCCTGGGTCATCCCGACATGAGCGAGCATCAGCTTACCGGTGACATCGCCGATCGCCCAGATGCCGGGCACGTTGGTCGCCATGCGGTCGTCGATCTCAATGAAGCCGCGCTGGTCCAGGGATACGCCCGCATCTTCAAGGCCGAGTTCCTTGCTGTTGGGCACGAAGCTTGCGGCAACCAGCACCTGGGTGGTGTCGAGGATCGTTTCGCCGTCAGCGCCTTCGACCTTGACTTTGACCTTGGTCTTGAGCTTCTCTACCCCGGTGACCTTGCTGCCGGTGAGCACCTTGATCCCAGATTTCTTGAGCGCTTTGGCCAGTTCTTTACTGACTTCTTCGTCCTCGGCAGGCACCACCCGGTCGAGCATCTCGACCACGGTGACGGGCACGCCGTAGCTGTTCCAGATGGTGGCGAATTCCATCCCGATTGCGCCAGCGCCGATGATCACTGCGGACTTGGGCAGGGATTCCTGCAGGATCGCTTCTTTATAAGTGACAACCTGCTTGCCATCGACTTCCACGCCGGGGATGATGAAAGGGGACGCGCCGGTAGCGACGATGATGTGCTTGCCTTTCAAGCTGCTGACCGAGCCGTCTTCACCAGTCACCTGGACGGTGTCTTTGCCGGTCAGTTTGGCTGCCCCGCGATGCACTTCGATCTTGTTTTTCTTCATCAGGAACTCGACGCCTTTAACCAGGCGGTTGGAGACCTGACGGCTGCGTTTTAATGCGACCCCGTAGTCGAGCTTGAGGTTGTCGAAGGAGAAGCCGAATTCTTTCCCGCGTTCCCGCAGGGTGTGGGCGACTTCGGCGTTTTTCAGTAAGCTCTTGGAGGGGATGCAGCCGACGTTAAGGCAGACTCCACCCAGAAATTCTTTTTCGACGATTGCCACGCTCTGGCCCAACTGGCTGGCACGAATCGCGGCGACGTAGCCCCCCGGGCCTGCGCCGATGACGATGACATCAAATTCACTCATTGTTATTACCTCGTAAAAATTTTTATAAGAAGTCGGGATACCCGGGCTTCTTTGATTTACCTACATAAAACCAAATCATCCTGTTGGACGATTTCAACTCGGTTTTTAATACATAGAAAAGTTATTAAGTGGGACACCTCAAAGGCGTCCCCAACATTGATAGAAACTTCGCTTCGATATGGTTCCTGTTTTCAAAAAATCACCGGCTAAAGCCTTGATTCCGGTTATGGATCCTTTATTTCCAGGTTTCCAGGGTCTGTTTGATCATTCCCAGGAAGTAATCGGCGATAGCGCCGTCCAAAATGCGGTGGTCGAAGGTCAGGCTGAGATAGACCATTGGGCGGATGGCGATGGCGTCATCGATCACCACCGGGCGTTTTTGGATCGCGCCAGCCCCAAGGATACCACACTGCGGCTGGTTGATGATTGGGGTGGCAAACAGCGAT
>JBDLJU010000111.1:0-10067 GCA_039714215.1 Chloroflexota bacterium
AAGGATAGTGACTTGTGGCTATATCCGTGGTCTTGATCTATGGGAATGTAGTGATTCTCATCGGTAGGAAGAAAAACTACATTCCGCCATTAATTTCATTCCTCGAACCTTACCAAACCCTATTCAGGGTACATAGTTTTCACGATTTACCAAGGCATACACCCTTTCCTGGATAGCTGAGACCATCTCTTTTTGCTCCTGGGAGAGCGGGCTGCTTTTCAGGTCATTTAGCAGCACAACCAACCTCTGGGGTGAAAGGACCTGCTTTTCTTCTTGGATGGAAACCGAGGTCAAGCTTTCAATCCTATCCATTGCCCTGAAATAGTGTTCGGCAATCGTGCCGTCATACAGCCGGGCATATCCCAGGGTAGTATCGACGTGCTGGCGACCGGGGAGTAAGCATAGATTTGCAGTAAAGGATGGTTAATTAGATTATCGGCGACGCGGCCTCCTTTAAAACTTGCCAGCCCGGCGAAAGTTGACTACACTATAAATATGACGGGATACCATAGGAAAATTTCCAGAAGGACATTTCTAAAATTATCACTGCTCAACCTGGCTGGATTGGCCATGAGCAGAGTGGAAGATCAAGGCATTTTCAGGCTTTCCGAAACTCGCCTGTTGGATGAACCGTATCCTGAGGTGATCCGTTCTGTCCCCACGATTCTGCCATACTTCGCCTTAACCATCGACGATGGCTATGATGCCGATTCCCTGGTGGAAATCCTTAATATTATGGAAGAGAATAATTTCAACGGCACTTTTTTCATGATCGGGCGATGCTCCATCCGTGCTGAGATCGCTTACCCTGGAATTATGAAACGCCTCGCGGAAAATGGCAACGAGCTTGGCTATCATACGATTACCCATGGACGCCCTGACGGCGGTTGGACGGTAGACTGGCTGATTGGCGACCACAAAGGATGGTTGGGATATCACAAGGAAATGTTGGGGGATGATCTTTTCAAGAAAGCGGTTAAACCTTATGCACGGGCCCCGTGGGGAAATTTCTCGAGACCTTTTTTACGGATGTGCGAAGCACAAAATTTACTACCTGTCAGTTGGAACAACGACCCTGGTTCCTATAACCGCGGTCAAGAGATGGAAACCGGCGACATTTTCCTCCTTCATGTCAGGGAAGACGATTTGAGATATTTCAGAGAATTTAGTAAATATTCGGAGATTAAGCCTGTCACTCTCAGCTACCTACTCAAGTCTGAGAAAAATTACCAAATCGCTCTCCAGTTTTCCAATCTGAAAAATAATCATCACGAAGGAAATCAAGGCAATCAAGCTTTCCCACAGAAAGAATAAATATTAATTTTCAAAGGTTTCTTGTTTATTATTTCGCTGGCGACAAATTCAGGATGGCAGGAGAAGAGAAAATCCGGTTTGAAGCAGTGGATCTTTCCCTCCAGGCGATCTTTCTCTCGCGGGTGTGCGGCTTGCCTTGATTTCCCCTTAAATTGTTAATTTTCTTCCGGCGGATTTGTCCAGCACCCAGGTCTGGTCGGGGTGATTTTCAGCAATTTTTGCCGCAGGGATTTGGGGGTCATAGCCTTCGGGATCAAAGATTTTACCGATAATTTCCTGTTTGCCTTCTCCCCTGACGAGAAACACCATGCGCCGGGCGGTGGAAAGGGCCGGGTAGGTCAGAGTGATCCGCCAGGCCTGCTGGGCGGGCACGTGGTTTGATTGCAGTGGAGCTTCCAATTGGTTGGCTGCTACCCAGGCATGCTTTTCTTCCAGAGCTTTGGTGCCGGGGAAGAGCGAGGCGGTATGCCCATCTGTGCCAAGACCGAGAAGGACAAGGTCGAAACGTTGTTCCTGACCCTCGAAATATTCCTCGATCTGTTTTTGATAGTCTGCAGCGGCGGCCGGCGGGCGCAGCTCGCCGCGCATCCGGTGGATGTTGGCGGCGGGAATTGGGGCATTCTCCAGCAGGGCAAGTTTTACCATGCGGTAATTGCTCTGCGGGTCACCGGGCGAGACACAGCGCTCGTCCCCAAAAAAGATGTGGGTGCGGGAGAGAATGATCCGCTTAAGGTTGTGGGGAAGCGCCAGCGCCTGATAGACGGGCTGGGGCGTGCTGCCCCCGGAAAGCACCAGCGAGAAGCGGCCGCGCTCCCGGATGGCCTGGTTGGCGGATTCGACAATTAAATCAACCGCTCGATTGATCCACATCTGTTTTGAGGAGGCGACGATTACGCGAGATTTCATATAGACCTGTGCGTGATCCCATCAGCGCCGGCGATCACCAGGTCGGTGGCCATGTTGATGAATAAGCCGTGCTCCAGGATCCCGGTGCGCTGTTTCAATTTAGCTGCCAGCCTGGTTGGGTCGTCGATCGGACCAAAGTCGGTATCAAGGATGTAGTTACCCTGGTCGGTCTGATAGGGCATCTGCTGGTCGGTTTCACGCAGCGCGGGCTGGCCGCCAATCGATTCAAGGAAACCAGCCTGCGACTGCCAGCCGAAGACGCTGACTTCTATGGGGACCGCCCATTTGATGCCCAGCTGCTCAGAAAGTTTTCCCTCGTCGACCACGATCACTTCTCGTTTACTCGCCTGCGCCACGATTTTTTCGCGCAGCAAAGCGCCGCCGCCGCCCTTGATCAGGTTGAGGTCAGGGTCGACTTCATCGGCGCCGTCGATGGTCACATCGATCTCGGTGCGGTTGGTGAAATCCACCAGCGGGATTCCCAACCGGATGGCTTCCTGTTCCACAGCCAGCGAGCAGGGAATCGCAGTGATCCCGCTCAGTGCTTTCGAGGCAATCAGCTGGGCTAATTTTTGCACAGCGAAAATTGCGGTGCTGCCGACGCCTAAACCGACGAGCATATCCGATTGGATGAAGTTGGTCACGGCGAATTCAGCAGCTTGCTGCTTGAGAGAAGTGTTAGGGGACATAAGGCTATTGTATCTGCTTAACCAGTTTTGTGAGCTGAGATTTGGGGTCAGAATCCACTTTGAAAGAGATCACCCTGCGTCCCGCCTGGCGCAGCGCATCAGCATCACCGATTGCCTGGGCCTGCTTGAGCACTCCGAAGGTAATAAATGACTGCTCGCTGCCCACCTGGTCCGGGATGGGGAGGTCAGTCTCCGGGGTGGAAACCAATTGGATGAACAACCCGTTACCGCGGTCACCCTTGTGCAGCTGTCCGGTCGAGTGCAGGAAGCGCGGTCCATACCCCATGGTGACCGGCAGACCGGTTTTATCACGCAGCGCGCCTTGCAGCTTCCGGAGGGCAGCGACCGATTCCGGATTGGGATTGAGGTATGCCTGCAGGCTGATATAGTCGCCGTGTTTCTTTAATTCTAGAAATTTTTCAATTTCTGGAAGGGTCAATTCCACCGATTGGCTGGTGGAGAGTTTGCCATCTTTACGGTAGGCATCCACCGTTTTTCTGGCGAGCACCTTGGCGCTCTCGACATCGGGCTGGTCGAAGGGATTGATCCCCAATTCTTGACACGCCAGGGCGACTGCCATTTCCCAGAGCAGGATCAGCCTGCCCAGATCGTACCTGTCCTTGAGCTGAAAGTGAACGCTGGGGTGACCTGCGGAAGTGAACTGCTCCGCAAAAGCGTTCAGCGTTTTGTTGTTCCCCAGGTTGGTGAATGCGAAAACACGGTCCGTACTGTAGCCTTCCAGCTTTTCGGGGATGGTTTCATGGGTTACCGGAAGCATGCCTTTGCCCAGCTTGCCGGTACTCTCGGCAATCAGCTGTTCGACCCAATCTTCAAAACTTTCCAGTGCCGGTGCTGAGATGAAGGTGATTTTATCTCGGCCTGACTTGGCCGCTTTTCCAAGCAGATATCCCAGCATCGCAGCATGGCTTTTCGAAGGCACTACAGATTCACTGTTTTCTTTTGCGCCTTCCGCGGTCCGCTTGAGCAGCTTTTTGAGATTAATCCCCAGCAATGCTGCTGGTACCAGGCCAAAATAGGAAAGGGCGGAGTAGCGCCCACCGATATTGGGATTGTTCAGGAATATTTTTCGGAATTTGTGTTCACCTGCCAATTTTTCCAGTTTGCTGCCGGGGTCAGTGATCGCGGTGAAGTGTTCGCCAGCTTTACCTTGTCCTACTTTTTCAATCATCAGGTTGAAGAAGAACTTGAAGAAGGAAAGCGTTTCGACGGTTCCGCCTGATTTTGTGGAAACAATGAACAAGGCGTGCTGCAGGTCGAGATTCTCTGCGAGGTTCTGGACGGCCTCAGGGTCGGTGCTGTCGAGTACCTCCAGGTCAAGGAAGCCCCTGGCTGTTCCAAAAACTTTGCTGAACACTTCTGGAGCCAGGCTGGACCCGCCCATTCCGAGCACCACCGCGGTGGTAAAGCCGTCATCTCGAACTTGTTGGACGAAATCATCAATTTGCGAAACATTTTCTGGCATGCTTTCATGCAGATGCAGCCAGTCAAGCCGGTTATCAATTTCTGTTGGAGACTCTGACCACAGGGTATGGTCGTGCTGCCACAACCGCTTGAGCATCTTGTTGCGCTTTGCGGAACACATTGCCCGCCCAACCCAGCTGGTTAATACTGTTGAGGAATGTTGATAAAAGGGAGCTTTTGCCATGATACTAATAATCCTTGTTGATCACAAATTGGTATTGATTGCCTGTCTTACTGACAAATTTAAGTACATCCATCTTTCGTAGTGTGTAGGTGATTTTACCAGCCAAATTGGTGCGGATGCCCAACTGGTTGGAAAGCTGCTTGTTGGTGAAAGGCTGCTCCAGGGTGGGGGGAAGCAGCTGAATAAAATCTCGGGGTTCCTGGAAGCTGACCTGCTGATGAATTTTTAGCAGGTTCCGTTCGGAGATGCTCCAATACTTCCTGCGCCAGCTGCCTTTGCCGTCATCCAGCCAGACTTCCTCAGCCTCGATGAAAACGATGGTTAATTTTACATTTGGTGAATCGATCAGGTTCCAGGCGCGCACCAGCTCAGTGAATACATCCTCAACCCGGCCGCGCTTGGGAGATTTCCTGCGGCTGACGATTTCCCCTTCAGCATTTTTTCGAACGATCCACTTGATTTCGGTGATCGGGTGGATGATCTCAACCTGGTAATTTTCTGAGAAGGCGGCAATTTTCTTTTTCAGGCTGGCCAGCTGGCGGGTCTGTACTTCGATGATTGCATCCCCTCGGAGAATGTCGGCGACGTATCCTTCGACATCCGCTTCTACCAGATCCCCTTTTTTTATGAGGTGGCGAATCAAATCCGCGTGCAGGGAGTGTTCATTGAGGGTGCCAATCCCGCTGCGCTGTTCATTTTGGGGTGATTGATGCTGATCGACGCTCATCGTTGGTTAATCCTTCTCTGCTTCTTCGGAGATGCCTTTGGAGATGATCTCTTCTCCAAATCGCTGCTTTACCTCAAACAGGGCGCTCTCGATTTTTGCCAGCTTTTTATAATCTGTCTTGTCCCACAGACTTAACTGGCGGTTGGGCGCTTGCAGCTGGGCAACGCCAACCCCAATCAGGCGGACAGGGGCTTTTCCATCCCAATTATCATTGAACAGCTTAAGGGCAGTTTCGTTGATCAGCTCAGGGTCATTGGTGGCAAGCGGTAGGGTCGTCTGGCGGGAGATCGTGGTGAAATCCGACCAGCGCAATTTGAGCTTAATCGTTGATCCGACCTGGTTGGCTTTTTCTAAACTTTTCCCAACTTTTTCGCTCTGTTTTTGGATCTGCTGGTGCAGGCGGGTGCGATCGGTGATGTCTTTCCCAAAAGTGACTTCCTGGCTGTGGGATTTGGGTTCGCGGTGTGTGACAATCTCGCGTTGATCGATCCCCTGCGCCCTGCGGTGCAGGTCGTATCCGCTTTTGCCGAATTGGGCAGCGATTTCTGCCTGCGGCATGGCAGCCAGTTCTCCGATGGTGAAGATGTTGAACCCTGCGAGGCGTTCTGCGGTTTTTGGTCCCACCCCCCAGAGCATTTCAATGGGGAGTGGGGCGAGGAATTCGGCTTCGTGACCGGGGGAGACCAGCTGGATTGCATTCGGGTAAGTTGTGGTTTTGACCGAGGCCTTACCAACATCGGTGGCAATCTTGGCGACCAGTTTGTTGCTGGCAATCCCGAGAGAGCAGGGCAGCTGGCTGGTCTGGAGGATTTCCTGCTGAAGGGATTTACCGTACTCCAACGGGGTATCGGTCAGCTCAGTGACATCGAGGAAGGCTTCGTCAATCGAGATTTGTTCCACCAGGCTGGTGCGGCCCCGAAGCACCGACATCACCTGGCGGGATTTCTGCCCGTAAATTTCGTGCTGACCCCGGCGAATGATCAGGTCTGGCGCGATGCCTACCGCCCGGCTCATCGGCATCGCCGAGCGGATGCCAAGCTGACGGGCCGCATATGAGCAGGAGGTTACCACGCCGCGCCCGTCGGGACGTCCCCCAACGGCAAAAACTTTGCCGCGCAGGCGGGGATCGAGCTGCTCTTCTACCGCACAGTAAAAGGCGTCGAGGTCGAGATGGATGATAATTCGAGTTGTTTCGGTCATCTGCGCATAGCCATTCTCGGGTTGGTGGGAAAGACAGCTTGATTTTACTCGAATTTTTTGTTTGCTTCGGAAATGATTTCGGCGATTATCGCCAATGCGATCTCTTCAGTAGCTCTACCCCCAAGGTCAAGCCCGATGGGGCCGTGGATCTCACCCAACCTGCCAGGCTCAACCCCGCGCTCGAGTAAAAGCTGCTTGCGGCGGGACTGTGTTTTTGTGCTTCCCAACGCGCCAACATAGCAGGCGGGGCTGTTGAGGGCAAGCTCAAGGGCAGGCAGGTCAATTTTGTCATCGTGGGAGAGGATTGCCACCGCAGTTGAGCTGGTGAGCTTCACTTGTTGGAAGGCTTCGTCAGGCCAGGCATTGATTACCTGATCCGCTCCTGGGAATCGCTCCGCTGTGGCGAATGCACCGCGTGGATCGACGACAATTGTTTTATATCCCAACGTTTGAGCGAGCTTCACCAATGGCTGGGCGAGATTGACTCCCCCAACGATCACGAGCTGGGGCGGAGGTGGGCAGAGGTTAATCAAAATTTCACCATTCTCGGTTTTCTTGAGCAGGGGAGGTTTGATCGCCGGAACGGGTTGTTGGATTGCGGCGAGATTGCCATCGGGTTTTAGTTTGATCGAATACCAGGCGGGCTGATCGGCGAGGATTGCATCTAACAGCGGTGAGAGGGTATCCCAGTTGATCGGATGGATAAAGATCTCTATCTTACCGCCGCAAGCCAGTCCTACTTCCCAGGCAGATTGATCGCTGACCCCATAGCTCAGCCGTTTGGCTTTTCCGCTTTCGATGATCTCGATGCTTTCGGCGATCACACTCGATTCTACACATCCGCCGCTGACAGAGCCGCAAAAAAGGCCGTCTTTGGAGACGGCCATGTGAGAGCCGGCTGGCCGGGGGCTGGAGCCCCAGGTTTTTATCACGGTGGCCAAAGCAGCCTGAGCGCCTGCTTGCTGCCATTTATTCAGATCGGGAATCAATTCGCGCATCATCTGGTCAGGCGGGTCCTTCTCCTTCGGCGAGCAGCTCGGCCAGCCGAGGGTGGCCGGCGTATACCCCGCGGTATGAGGGCGGGAGCATCACGGCGATGCGGCACATGATTTCATCCGTGCTATTTTCAAGGAATTCGTCGCGGTTTTCTGCAGGGAGGGCGGGGATGGTGAAGGGCTCACCGCATGTAATCGTGATATCTAAGCGGCGGAATGATTTTAGCCGTTTCTTTACCTCTGCATCTGCTGTGCCTGTAGCAGCCATGGGGACGATGATCGCGCCTGTTTTACTGGCAAAATAGGCAGCGCCAGTTTTTGCCTGGATTAGCGCTGCGTTAGGGCTGCGGGTGCCCTCTGGGGCTATCGCCATTAAACCGTTATCTTTTAATTTCCGAAGTACTTTGCGGATGGCGAAGACATCAGGATTGAACCGATCGATAAAGATAAAATCGAGGCTGTCAATTGCCCATTTAAAAAAGCGGCTTTCCTTATATTTTTCAGCAATGATCACGATCGTGTTGTTGTGATTGAAAACTTCTGGAATTGTTGGGATCGTCAACCCATCGAGGAATCCAATATGGTTGGCGGTTAAAACCACAGGCTGGTCGTGCAGAATTTTTTCAATTCCTGTGATTTTCACCCTGGCAAACAGGGTGAAGAATGTTTTTAGGATGGCGGTGATAAATATTTTTGACATCTTATTCTGCGGCATAAGGCTCGTGGAGATTTACCGGGTCTTTGGCTCTCTTCATACGTAAGTTCAAAAATTCAACGAAGATCGAGAATCCCATTGAGAAGTAAATGTAGCCCTTGGGAATATGCTGGTGCAGCCCTTCTACGACTAGAGAGAAACCGATCATTAACAAGAAGCTGAGCGCCAGAATCTTGACGGTAGGGTGGTCGCTGATGAAGTCGCTGATTACGTTGACTGAGATCAGCATAATAATCACCGCGATGATTACCGCGGTAATCATCACCGCAACTTGATCAGCCATCCCGACTGCGGTAATCACTGAATCCAGGGAAAAGATGATATCGAGCAGCATAATTTGGAGGATTACACTGGTAAAATTGGCTTTAACTTTGGCGGATGTATGCCCTTCCTTACCTTCCAACTTATCGTGGATTTCGTAGGTGGCTTTCCCAAGGAGGAAGAGACCACCAAGCAAGAGAATGATGTCTCTGCCAGAGAAATCAAAATGAAATAATGAAAAGAGAGGAGTGGTTAGACCGATCAGCCAGGACAGCGATAGCAAAAGCAAAATTCGAGTAATCATCGCCATCGCCAGGCCGATCTGCCGGGCTTTCGCGCGGTCGGCATCGGGCAGCTTGTCTGCCAGGATTGAGATAAAGACGAGGTTGTCGATCCCAAGGACAATTTCCAGAACTGTCAGGGTGAGCAAAGATATCCAGGTTTGAGGCTCGGTAAGCCATTCCATAATTTTCAACTCCTCAGATTGTTTATAATGCAATTATCGTACACAAACTTTTAACTGATTGGTATCGTACTTTGTTACCCGTTTGGTGGTTATCCGCCAAAGAGATTTTCGATCCAATCGAAGACGCCTAATAAGTTAGAAGCAGAGATGATGACCACCAGGATCAACAGCCGCCGCACCCATTCAGCGCCCTTTTCAACGGCGACCTTAGCGCCAATCCATGCTCCGAGCATGTTGCCGATCGCCAGGATAAAACCGATCAGAAAATTGACCTGACCGTTTTTGATAAAGACTGCCAGCGCAATAACGGTGAAGATCAGCACGATGCCAACCTTTACTGCATTTGCACGGACGAGGTCATAGCCAACTGCCAGTACCAGGCCAGCCAGCAGGAAAATACCCACGCCAGCTTGAATGAATCCACCGTAAATACCAATCACGAAGAAAATTACAAATTGCAAAATGGTGGGGCGGCCTTCAAGTTGAACTAAAGTTCCCTGCAGCCAACGTTTCGGCCGCAGCAGGATCACAAAGAGCATCAGCACCATGATCACGCCAATCGTCTGGCGCATGATCTCTTCGTTGAGGTTAACAGCAATTTGCGCGCCGAGCAGCGAACCGGCTGCCGCGGGGATTGCCAGCCAGAACATCCCACGGGAATCGAGGGCGTCATTCTTTTTAAAGCTGCTTAAACCGACAACATTCTGCAGCAGGATGGCGATGCGATTCGTGCCATTGGCAACCGTGGCAGGTAATCCCATGAAGATCAGTAAGGGGAGCGTGACCAGAGAGCCGCTGCCAGCGAGCGTGTTGATGAAGCCGGCGATGAAACCAGCCAGGATTACCAGGGGATATTGAAAGTGCCATTCCATTGCGTTGTGGTTCCTTTCGTGTCGGAAGTGGACTTAATCAAACATTCTGGTTACTTCGATCAAGCTTTCCTGAGATCCTAGAAGAGTAACCCGATCCTTATACTTAAGACGCGTGTAGCCCTGTGAAATCAGGGTCTCGCCCTCGCGCCAAATTTGCAGCACCAGGGTGTCCATTGGCAGGCGCAGATCACGGACCGCCAACCCGTCGAGATTGGTGTTGCGAATCTCCAATTCAATCACCTGGCGATCTTGTTCG
>JBDLJU010000112.1:0-10051 GCA_039714215.1 Chloroflexota bacterium
TGACGGGCATTGTCCTCGTCTTCGACGATCAGGATGGTTAAACTCATAATTTCGCCTTTGCTTTTGGAGACTGGGGGTTGTGACAGCCTCAGGATGATTTTTTTATGTTCTCAATCAAATCATACTACAGGTAGCCCAATTCTAAAAACGGTTCCGCCGGGGAAACTTTCGACCAATTCTATCTTCCCGCTGTGGGCGACCACGATCCGTTTGGAGATTGCCAGCCCTAAACCAGTCCCATCCGCGTTGGTGGTGAAGAAAGGATCGAAGATGTGATTTTTTATTTCTGGGGGAATCCCCAGGCCGGTATCAATCAGGTCAATGTTGAGCATTTTCCCTGGTTCTGGGGGGGTGATCCGGATGCTCAGGGTCCCACCGGCAGCTTTCATCGAATTAATCCCGTTCTGGATCAAATTGGTGAAGACCTGCTCCAGCGCACGTTTGTCGCCCTTGACATCAGGAATTTCTTCGGGGCAAATCATTTTGGTTTCAATCTTATAGCGTCCCATGCGCGGCGACCAGCGGGCGAGGATGCTTTCAAGCAGCACCTTGATATTGACCGGTTTCATCTTGTATTCTGTGGATCGGGAGACGGAGAGCACCGATTTCATCAGATCTTCAAGGCGGTCGATGTCCTGCTTCATCCTCCCGATCTCTGACTGCAGCGGGTCATCATCTTCAAAACTGGCGGCCATCACCTGCAGGCCCATCCCAATATTGTTGATCGGATTGCGCACCTCGTGGGCAAAGATTGCCATCACTTCTCCCAGTACGGCCTGTTCTTCAAGCTGTTTGCTGCGCAGGCGGAATTCTTCGTGTTTGGAGAGGTCAGAAAGCAAGATCGCCGCCGCGGGCTGCTTGGTTTCTGATGCCAGGTGGAGCATCCGCAGGTTGATCAAGATCGGTACGCCATCACGACGATGCAGCCGTACCTCTCCGAAATCATGGGTATTGCCGTTCTCCGGGGAGTGTTCAGTTAGCAGCTTATTGATCGATTGTTCACCGATCAGGATCTGGTCAACAGGCTTCCCGAGTACTTCATCTCCGCTGTATCCCAGGGTGGCAGAAGCGGAGTGGTTTATCTCGACAACTTGAAATTTATCGTCAACCAGGATGATCCCGTCAGCGATAATGTTCTTGATCAGTTCACTGATATTTAACTTTTCAGAGAGGGTAAGCTGGTCTTGCTGCGATGTTCCGAGGGCGCTGAAATGCAGCCGGCAGGTATCCAGTACCCCGGTGAGCACCTGGAGCATCTGGATCAGCTCTGTGGGGGGCTGCGAAATTTGGTCCCCGACCATCAAGATTCCTGTCAATGGGGCCGATTGATCGATCGGACTGGTCGCCAAATAAGTTAATTTGTTGGCGAGCGCTTTCTGGTGAAGGAGAGATGTCGCCCGCGTCCCGGGCTGCCAGATATAGGGCACCCGTAGGTGGCTGATCTCACTGACCGGGATAGTATCCGGGAATTCTCCTGAATTTCCCCATGAATAGGCTAATTTAAATTCGTTCTCCACATCTGGAACCGGGAAATAGATCCCCAGGAAGCTGGCGCCTGTGAGCAGCTGCCCCGCCTGTAAGGACTGGCGGAAGGAGCTATCGAGGTTTTCGTGCAGGGGCGCCAGGGCGAGGACATGGAGCGCTTCCCAGCGTTGGTCTTGTAGAGATTTAGTGACTTCTTTTTGGTGGATGGCCTGTTCGGCTTCAAGTTTTACCAGCAGCCAGTGCTTTGCCCCGGGAGGAATTGCGATCTGGATCCGGACGGTGGCCGGTCCGTGGTTGGTGGTGATCAGGGTGAAGGAGTCGGGGGTGGCTTCGCTGGAGGTGAGTTTGGTGATATTGGGAAATATCTCCGGCAGGGGAGCTTCCAGCAGCTCCTGCTTTGTTTTCCCGGTGAGCTCAATTAATTTTCCATTACATGATGTGATTCGCTCGCGCTTGGTATCCCAAATCAAGGCCGCCTGGGGTAGTTGGTTAAGGATGAAGTCATACTCACTCGACGGATTTGGGCGTTTGATCAATGAGGCGATTGATTCCATAGTTTATACTGCTGGTTTTGCCCGTAAGTGGGCCGGCAGAATTCCTTCCATGGCGCGGTACTTGGCAACGGTTCGGCGGGCGACTTTAAACCCGGAGGTTGCCAGCATTGATGTAATTTTATTGTCGCTGAGCGGCTTCTTCTCTTCAGCGATAATTCCTTTGATCACAGTGCGGATGTGCAGGCTGCGGTCGAAAAATTGTGAGATCGGAATAATCTTACCAGAAGGGAGCTGCACGTTCTTGGCGCTCACCGCACGGGAGATGGTCGATTCATGCACATCGAGCTCTTCTGCGAGGGAGGCGCGGGTCAGCGGCACCAGGTAAAGATCGCCGTTGAGGATGAACTGGCGCTGTTTGACAGCCAGTTTTTGCATTAACTGAACCAGGGTGTGGTTGCGCTGGCCGAGACATTTAATCAATAGGTTGGCTTTCTGGTAATCCTTGTTCCATTCCTCGTTTTTCTCGGGGGGCGCTTCTGTGATCGCCTTGCGGAAATCAGGGTTGATTTTCAATGAGCCATAAATTGGCCAGAGTACCTCAATCATCAGCTGGGGATCCTCGCTATCGCCAATGTAGGAAATGATCACATCGGGGTTCTGGTAGCGGGTGGGGGCGTCGTTGGTGGGACTGCGGTGGGTGCCCCAGTGTGTGCGGGCGGGGAAGGGGTTCAGGCTCTGACCGATAAAATCTGCGATCTGTTCGGCTTGCTTGCTGGTCGAACCGATAATCTTGGCTAATGAGCGAAAATTTTTCTGGCTGAGATCATCAAATCCGTCTTCAATAGCTTTCAGCGCTAAATCAGGGAAATTGCCGTTCTCATGAAGAGTTTTTGCCTGCACCCAGAGGGCTTCTTGCGGGGTTTGGGATCCAACCCCAAGCGGATCACATTTTTGCACCATGCCTCTGACATGCTCAATTGTTGAAAGCGGGACATGATGATATAAGGCAATCTCAGACAACCGGATTGGGAGCAGCCCATCGTCATCCAGGCTGGTTAAGATGTGGGCAGCAATTGGGCGCTCATGCGGTTCCAATTCGGTGCGCATCTGGTTGAGCACAAACATCGCCAGGTCTTCTTCCTGGGGGGAAAGCTCTTCAAAAGATGCGACTTCTTCTCCATTGGAGGAGCGCTTACGGCTCGACGAAAAATGCCGCTGAGGGGAGATGAACACTACTGGGCTGAGGGCATCGAAGCTTTCTGGGCGGGAACAGGTTGAGCATATTTGGTTAACCAACTTCCGTCCGCAAGCCGGGCAGCGTCGATCACTGCCAAGTTCAAGGGCAGGATTGTTGGCCAGTTCGCCCTGGATTTTTTCCGCAAGCTCATGGTTGTTCATCTCGAGCAGACTCATCGTCTGTGCAAGATGCGCCGTGGTCATCGGCTTGTGGGAAGTTTTGTGATAGGGTACGTGTCCTGATCTGTGTGCCATAGGTCTCATCCTTATTTTGAATTATACACCAATAGTTGCAAGTAATGTGCCAATTAATTTGATCAATTTATTTTTTGCGGGATTGCAGACATCTGGGGGATGATAAGGTAGAATCTAGCCAATGAGTAAACTTACCGATATCACAGTAATTGGCGGCGGTTTAGCAGGCACAGAGGCTGCCTGGCAGGCTGCTCAACGCGGAAAAAATGTGCGCCTCTATGAAATGCGCCCCGCGGTAGAGACCGGCGCACATGTCACCGGCGACCTGGCGGAATTGGTCTGCTCCAACTCCTTAGGTTCAGACATCACCAACCGGGCTTCGGGTCTGCTTAAGGCTGAATTAAGGATGATGGGGAGCTTATTGATTGAGCTTGCTGAACTCGCTGCGGTTCCTGCCGGAAGCGCGTTGGCCGTCGACCGGGTGGTCTTTGCCCAGCTGGTCACTGAAAAACTCAGCTCACATCCAAACATTGAAATCATCCGAGAAGAGGTCACCGAACTCCCCGATACCCCCACTGTGATTGCCACGGGACCGCTGACCTCGCCAACTTTTGCGGATAAAATTGCTAAATTGAGCGGGGAATCTCACCTGTTTTTCTTTGATGCAATTTCCCCGATCGTCAGCCTTGAATCAATCAATATGGAAGTGGCTTTCCGGGCTTCTCGCTATGAGAAAGACTCAGGTGAGGAACAGCAGGGGGATTACATTAACTGCCCGATGAATCAGGAAGAATATGCGCTGTTTGTCAGCGAGCTCAAATCCGCTGAGCGCATTGAAATCCGCGATTTTGAGCAAATCATGGACGAAGGGGTCAACGCCGGAGTGCATACCTTCTTTGAAGGGTGCTTACCGGTGGAGGTGATTGCCCAACGCGGCGAAAAATCGCTGGCATTTGGCCCGATGCGCCCGGTGGGGTTGACCGACCCGCGCACCGGACGCTGGCCGCATGCGGTGCTGCAGCTGCGCCAGGATGATCTTGCCGGCGAGATGTATAACCTGGTCGGCTTTCAGACCAATCTAAAATTTTCAGAGCAGCGTAGATTGTTCCGCATGGTGCCCGGGTTGGAAAATGCCGAGTTTCTACGCTATGGACAGATGCACCGCAATACCTTTATCTTTTCACCTCGCTTGCTGAAGCCTACGCTGCAGTTTCACCAGCGCGATGACCTGTTCTTCGCCGGGCAGCTGACGGGGATTGAAGGCTACGCCGGCAACATTGCCAGCGGTTTGTTGGCTGGCTGGAATCTCTCCCGGCTCCTGGATGGTCAGGCCCCCCTGATATTGCCGCGCGAGAGTATGCTCGGTTCGCTGTGCTATTACATCACCAATGCCAGCGAAAAAGATTTCCAGCCGATGAAGGCCAACTTCGGAATCGTGCCGCCGCTTACCGATGGTAAAAAGCGCAACAAACGAACCCGGGCGGAAGCTTACGCTCAACGGGCGATGGATTGTTTAGCTGAGTTTATTGAAGGTGCAGATGATGCTGCCAAAACGATTAATTAGTCTTACGTTCCTTATTTTTGTACTGACCTCTGGCTGTGGAACCAATCAGGCTCTGCCTGATCCTGTTTACCACCCGGAGATGTTTAATCCAGACCGGGCTTTCCAGGATGTGGTCACCCAGGTGGAGTTTGGGCCACGTTACTCCGGCAGTGAGGGACATGCCCTATTTCGAGCATGGCTGGTAGACTCACTCGAGCAGGCGGGGTGGCAGACCGGGGTGCTTGAAGGCAGCTTTGCAGGTCACCCTATTTACAACATCGAAGCCTGCCGGAATCGAGCACAGCAATTTGAAGATCCCTACATCCTGCTGGGCGCACATTATGATACTCGCATCTTTGCAGACCGTGATCCTGTGGCTGAAAAACGGAGCTTGCCGGTTCCTGGAGCGAATGACGGCGCTTCCGGCGTAGCCGTGCTGCTGGAGATCGCCAGGACGCTGCCTGAGGGATATCTCGAACCGATTTGCCTGGTGTTCTTCGATGCCGAAGATAACGGGCATATCATGGATTGGGATTGGGCGGTTGGGTCGCAGATCTACGCGGAGCAGCTCTCGATCTATCCTTCAGCAGTCGTGATCGTCGATATGGTCGGCGATCAGGATCAATATTTCCCAATTGAGCAAAATTCTGATCCTGATCTAGTCGCTGAAATCTGGGGGGCGGCCGAGCAATTAGGGGTCATCTCTTTTTCAAGCGACCAGGGCTATTCGATCCTGGACGATCATACCGCCTTTGTTCGTCTGGGAATCCCGGCTTTAGATATTATCGACCTGGATTATCCTTACTGGCATACTACCGCGGATACTGAAGAGCATGTTTCTGCTGCCAGCTTGAAAAATGTTGGAGATGTGCTCCTCTTCTGGTTATTGGGACCATCATCCAATTAGCCAATCGATTTCTGATCATAATTTTCCCGGTTATGCCATGATGATCCCTGTTCATTGTTGGTTGGCAAATCTGGTAACCTATCGTAAACTAGGGGAGTATGTTAGTTAGCGACTCACTAAAGCAAATTCGGGAAGCATGGGTTGAGCGCGTTTCGCACCAATTAGGCCGGGGCGAGAGCGGTCGCCAATACCTGAACGAGGAATTGGGCCGATTTTACGATCTGCTGATTCAGGCTGTCGAAAGCGGGGACCCTGAGTGGTTGAAGCCGATCTTAATCGACTGGGCGGCCTCGCGCACCGAAACCGACATGGATACCGAAGAGATCACGCTTTCCCCTGTACTCAAGACCATCCTGGGAGAGCTGGTCGGCGCGGCTCGCGCCCAGCTGACTGCTGATCAAGTAATTTCGCTGGTTGAAGAAATTATTCCGGTGATGTACTACTCCTATGAGCAGGTTGCCCGGCATGAAACCCTGGTGCGGGTCAGCTACCTGACTGCGAAATTGGAGGCCGTCGAGCGGCGTCTTGAGAAGCTCGATCGCAGCAAATCAGATTTTATCGCCGTGGCAGCCCATGAGCTTAAAACCCCATTAACTCTGATCGAGGGCTACTCTGCGATGATCCGGGATATGGTCAAAGGGATTGAAGGTGGAGAATCTGTCACCACCTTGCTCAAGGGTGTAGATAATGGGATCGGCCGCCTGGCAGAGATCATCGATGATATGATCGATGTTTCGATGATTGATAACAACATGCTCAAAATGAATTTTCAGCCGACCTGGATTGGTCGTTTACTCAAGATTTTAGTGGTAGACCTCCAGGAAGGTCTTGTCGAGCGGGATGTAGACGTCACCCTGAAGGAGTTTCCCGGTGCTGATGAAATGATTTATGCGGATACAGAGCGGATTTACCAGGCGCTCCGGAATGTGCTGACCAACGCGGTCAAGTATACGCCAGATGGTGGAACGGTTGAAATTGACGGTCGTTTGTTATCTGGTTTCGTAGAAGTTCTGGTATCCGATACGGGGATTGGCATCGATATCGAGAATCAGTCTCGAATCTTTGAAAAATTCGGAGGCCTGGGAGATATTTCCTTGCATTCAAGCGGGAAGATCAAGTTCAAGGGAGGGGGACCGGGCCTGGGCCTGCCGATCTCCAAGGGGATCCTGGATGCTCATGGCGGTTCTATCTGGGTTGAATCTGATGGCTACGATGAGGAAGAACTGCCTGGTTCAACGTTCCATATCTTGCTGCCCTTGCGCAAAGAACCCCCAGACGATCCGTCGGAAAACCAGGTGGAGGCTTCACCCACCAGAGAAGGATCGCTTAAACCACAAGAATAGGTAAATCATGACTAAAAAAAATTCACTCCCAACCACACTGCCAAAAGGGCGGACGTTGTTAGTGGGCGTCGAGATCCGGGATGAGGAAAGCCTGCTCCCATTGGAAGATTCCCTTGCCGAATTGGCTCTGCTGGCAGATACAGCGGGTTTAGAAGTTGTCGGTGAGGTGGAACAACGCCTGCGGAAACCAAACCCGAAAACGTATGTCGGCAGCGGGAAAGTAGAAGAAATTCAATCGTTTTGCGATGAACTTAAAGCAGAAATAGTGCTTTTCGACAACGAGCTCAATCCCCGCCACCAGCGTGAGCTGGAAAGTCTGTTTGCAGACGATATCCGTGTGTTGGACCGCACCGCGCTGATCCTGGATATTTTTGCCCAGCATGCCAACACGCATGAAGGCTCGCTGCAAGTTGAGCTTGCACAGTATGAGTACCGTCTCCCGCGCCTGACCCGTGCCTGGACTCACCTTGCCCGTCAGGCGGGGGGTGGCGCCGGACGCGGCGGCAGCGGGGGAGTAGGGCTGCGCGGTCCTGGCGAGAAGCAGCTTGAGGTCGACCGCCGAGAAATTCGCCGCCGGATCGATTATCTAAAAAAAGAATTGGAAAAAGTACGCGCCCACCGCAGCCGGCACCGGGCTCGCAGGAAGAAGTCTCGCATCCCCGTAGTCGCCTTGGTGGGATACACCAATGCTGGCAAATCAACGCTGCTCAACCAGATTTCCGGCGCAGAAGTTTATATCGCCGACCAGTTGTTTGCCACGCTTGACCCTACTACCCGCCGAGTGGAACTGCCCGGTGGGACGATGGCGCTGATCACGGATACCGTGGGTTTTATTCAGAAATTGCCTACCAATCTCGTGGCAGCTTTCCGGGCAACCCTCGAAGAAATTTCGGAAGCCGATTTGCTGCTCCATGTCGTCGATGTCACCCATCCCAGCGCACAGCTGCAGGCTGCATCAGTACTGGAGACCTTGAAAGCGATCGAAGCAGACCATATCCCCGCTTTAACAGTGTTGAATAAAATTGACCGCCTGAAAAAGCCTGAAGGTGCCAAACAGTCCCTGGAAGGTTTTGAGGATACGGTGGCGGTATCGGCGCTTGAAGGCACCGGAATGAAAGATCTGCTGGCGGGCATTCACCGGAAATTGTTTGAGGCCTATCAACTGATCCATGTTGAACTGCCTCACAAACAAGGCGCTTTGATCGCCTTATTCCATGAGCAGGGCCAGGTAGAGCAGATTGAGCATACCCGCAAGGGGCAGATGATCAACGGGAGGCTGCCCGTCCGGCTGGTTGCCAGATTTAAGCCCTTCGAGATTGACCCCAATGCAGAACCAGATGCAGAGGATGAGGAGTGAGAGATGGGAAGAGTATCTAAATCATTGTCCAAATTGCTGGATTCTCTTTCCGAGAGTCTCTCCCAGAGAAAAGGCCTGGTCCCGCTGATCGGTTTGGGGCTGGTTGTGCTTAACCTGGTGTTGGAGTTTATTCTCCCTGGAACCTTTCTCACCCGGACAGATTTGTTCCTTCATCTTGGGGTGCTTGCAGCAATCTTTGGTTTGATCCTGGCCCAGGCGTTATAGTTAAAAAAAGGATGAAAATTAACACAGTCGTTTAAATTAAACGACTGTGTTTTATGTTAAGTCAGTCAGGGAGCATGTGATTATTCGTTGAAATGCTCAGGAAGGTGGGAAGGATTGAGCGTAAAATAAAAGTTGGTACCCTGATCAGGCCCGCTCTTCGCCCAAATTTGGCCGTTATGCTGATGAATAATTCTTTGCACGGTTGCTAAACCAATTCCAATGCCTTCATAATCTGATTCTGGGTGCAGCCGTCGGAAGGGGTAAAACAACTTCTTGGCCTGGATTTCATCGAAACCAATCCCGTTATCTGATATGCAGTAAACCGGGATTTCATTCTCGTCTGTGGAACATGAAAAACTGATCTTCGGGGTCTCTTGATCTCGGGAGAATTTCATCGCGTTTTCAATCAGGTTTTGTAAAACTAACCTGAGCAGAATTGGATCCCCATATGCAAACGCTCTGGGCTGGATATTGAAATTGACCATATGAGGGTGCTGTTTTTCCTGAAGTTCCTTGAATACCCTCAGGGCAAGCGCACTGAGATCAATATGTTGGATATCTAACGTTCCCTGCGAGATTCTGGATAACTTGAGCAGCGCTTCAATCATATGATCCATGCGTCCAGCAGCGCGATGAATTCTATTTAGGAATTCAAGTTCTTCTTCTGAGAGCTTCGGATCTGGATTGTCAATAAATGTCTGGCTGAATCCGGTAATTGCGCGTACTGGGGCGCGCAGGTCATGTGAAATCGAATAAGAGAAGGAGCGGTATTCCTCATTGAGCTTTTTCAACTCTGTGGTGCGGTCTGCGACCAGCGTTTCCAATTTCGAGGAGAATCCCTTAAGGGCAGTCTCGGACTCTTTGAGTTCTTCGTTTAGAGTGGTCAGTTCCAACTGACGATCTTTCTCAAGGCCTGCATGGTGGGTCATGAAAACAATGATCAACGCGCCAGTAATCAGGTTTGCTGCGAGCGGGCTGATGATCGAGGAATATGTCGGGAAGGCATCTGGGGCTGCTGCAGGGAGAATTAAAAAGAGGGCTAAATTACCTAGAACCACGGCGATGATTCCGGCGCGGGAGGAAAAAATGCTGGATAATAATAAGGCGATGATCAAGTATACCAGTGTGTTTTGCGGGTCAGCATCACCGCCGGCAATGGAGAAAAGTGTGATGAAAGGAATTGGAGCGATCATCAGCCAGGCTCCGATGCGATACCATTTTGTCCGGCTGAGGAGATATGCAACCCCGAGCAGGCTGATCCCGATT
>JBDLJU010000113.1:0-10043 GCA_039714215.1 Chloroflexota bacterium
TCACCGCTGATTTGGGTCATGTGTCCTGAACAGCAGTGTGTCTTCAGCGGAAAATCGATCACCTCAGCGCCCAATGCCTCTAATAATTCTTCGAGGGCAGTGGGATACTCTGGGTTACCGAAGCGATTGTTCACATCCGGGCGGGTGATCATGCAGCCGTAATATGCCGCAACCCGCATACCGGTCAATGGTTTGGTGACCATTGATTTGACCTTCTCCAAACCGACATCATTGAAAACCACGTCCAGGAAGTGGCGGATCTGAAGATCGCCTGGCTCGTAGCTGAGACCACCGGCGGAAAGCGCGTCATTCACCTTTCCGTTGAGGTCAGCATCTTCTTCCATATAGTGATCGGTTTTTTGCAGGTTCAGATAGCAAGCCGAGCAGGGAGCAGTCAGGGTCTTTGAGCCGTTTGCCTGTGACTGAGCAATCGCCAAATTCCGACCGATCGCCGCATATCCGGCAACTCGTTCAACTGCCAGGTATTCGGTCGCGCCGCAGCAATTCCAGTCATCAATCTCTTGCAGTTCAACTGAGATCTTATCCTGGATCGCCTTGATCGAATCATAGTACGGCGCGGCTGTGCCTTCTAACGAGCAGCCTGGGTAAAAGATGTATTTACTCATGATTGAGCCTCCAGTTCCTTGGCACGTTTCAGAATAGCTTGAAATTGACCCAGGTTCTCAATCTTTGTTGGGGTGATTTCCATCCTGCCTTTAGACATCATTCCCCAGCCCATTGCAGCGGTTTGCCCTAGGCTCATTGGTCTGTGTTTTAGGAAATGGCGGGTGGCAAGACCTAACTCGAATGACCTGCCGGTGTCTTCCATATACCCGATAAACGATTCAGACCAATCAACAGCCGTGTTCTCCGTAACCAGGCCTGATTTAATCGCCATTCGTTTTAGGGTATACATGATATCCGTGATGTGGATATCTTGCGGACACCTCACCATACACAGATAACAAGACACGCAATACCATGGGGTATTGCTCTTGAGGACCTCTTCCTCCAGACCAGCTCTGATCAATGCGAACAACCGTCTTGGGGTGTGATCCATGTCCGATCCTGAGGGGCAAGAGCCTCCGCAGGTACCGCATTGGATACACATCACCAAGTTTGGTTGACCTGGTGTATTTGACTCCACCAGTTCTAGAAAGCTGGGACCTCGGTAATGAGGTTCTACCATAGCGTTCAATGTGCACCTCCTCTAAGGGTATTCAAATTGTGTGTATTGTCACAATTAAAAAAGCCGCCTCGGAAGAGGCGGCCTTATCTGCAATTATTGGTGGGTTTGAAATTGATCAATTCCACCGACATACAACTCCGTTTTATAAATTAATTTACACGATTAACACTCACTGTACCATTGTAGAAATTGTTAGATGTTAATCATAGTTACAGATGTCATGTGAGGTACGGGACATCTGTCCTGTCCATTTATTTTTATATTATTAAATCTGGTTGATGATGAAAACTTTCACACAGATCTTTTATCCACATAGCTGCTGAAAAACTAGCCAACTCCTCGAATTTATCAGGATTTTCTGTGAAATCAGACCCGGCATTGCATAATCCGAGTATAATCAACTCGCTTGAGCTAGCGAACCATTTTCGAAGTTGCTCCAACTCTCGAAAATTCAAATTATGAGGTAAACGATGAGCGGTCGAATTCAAGTTGTCGAAAATATTATGAACGCCAATGAACGCCTGGCGGCAGAAAACCGCGCCCGCCTGGACGCTGCCGGCGTTTTTTCAGTCAATTTCATGGCTTCTCCAGGTGCAGGAAAAACCTCGGTAATTGAGCAAACCGTTCCTCGGCTGGCGGCAGATTTTCAGGTCGGGGTGATCGATGGTGATATTGCCACCACGATCGATGCTGACCGGGCTGCAGCGGCTGGCGCTACCGCCGTGCAGATCAATACCGGTGGTGAATGCCACCTCGATGCGGTTATGCTTCAGCAAGCCCTCAACCAAATCGATCTGGATAAGATAGACCTCCTCATTGTAGAAAACGTCGGCAATCTGGTATGCCCCTCCAGCTTCGAACTGGGCACGCACAAAAGCGTGCTGATTGCGTCCATCCCTGAAGGTGATGACAAACCCTATAAATATCCCGGGATGTACCGCGGTGTGGATGTCCTCCTGGTAAACAAAATGGACCTACTGCCGTACATTCCGTTCAAAATGGACTACTTCCAGCGCGGCGTTGAAATCCTCAATCCAGGCCTGACTACCTTTAAAGTTTCCTGTCAGACCCAGGAGGGAATCGAAGATTGGGTTAACTGGCTCAAGGCGCAAATCACGGCCAGGTAGGAGTCAACAATCAGCTCGCCAACCGGTATCCGCATCCTGATTAACGGCGTTGTTCAAGGGGTTGGTTTCCGCCCGTTTGTTTACAATCTTGCGCTGGAAATGGGGCTTAATGGCTGGGTGTGCAACAGCTCATCAGGTGTGGAAATTCAGGTTGACGGCGAAAAATCCTTGCTAGAGAAGTTTGCCGCTGCCCTGCGCTCTAAAGCCCCCCCGTTATCGAAAATTGATCAGCTTGTCACCAATTGGATTGACCCGCAGGGTTTTTCCAGTTTTGAGATCGTGCATTCCCAGGATGACCCCAATGCTTTCATCCCAATTTCACCAGATGTGACGATTTGTCCGGATTGCCTTTCCGAGCTGTTTAACCGCGAGGACCGCCGATTCCGCTACCCTTTTATTAACTGCACCAACTGCGGCCCTCGCTTCACAATCATCAAGGCAATCCCCTACGACCGGCCCTTAACCACCATGGCGAATTTCCCGCTCTGCGCGGAGTGTGAGGCGGAGTACACCGACCCAGGCAACCGCCGCTTCCATGCCCAGCCGGTGGCCTGTGAAAAATGCGGACCGCAGGTGTGGTTAGAGCTCAGCGGCTCAGATCAAAAGGTTGCAGAAAAAGAGCAGGCCATTCAGCAAACCCGTGAGATGCTCAAAGCGGGCAAGATCGTGGCGATCAAGGGCCTGGGTGGCTTTCACCTGGCGTGCGATGCTACCAACGCAGCGGCGGTCAGCGAGCTGCGTTCCAGGAAATTACGGGTTGACAAACCCTTCGCGGTGATGATGCCAGATATCGAGGCTGTTGAAAACTTCTGCCAGGTTACAGACGCAGAGAAAAAGCTGCTTGAGGGGATTGAGCGGCCAATCGTGGTGCTCGCTCACAATTCCGGCAGCGGGATCGCTCCATTGGTTGCTCCCAGTCAAACCACCCTGGGCGTGATGCTGCCCTATACGCCGCTGCATGCCCTGCTGCTCGAAAAAACACCTGGTTTTCCCACCGCCCTGGTGATGACCAGCGGCAATCTCAGCGAGGAACCGCTCTCTATTGGCAACCAGCAAGCGCGAGACAACCTTGGTCCGCTGGCAGATGCTTTCTTGATGCACAACCGCGAGATCTACATCCGCTGTGATGACTCGGTGATGCGGGTGACCAATCACCCGGTGAAGAAACCGATCAGCTACCCGCTGCGCCGCAGCCGTGGGTACGCGCCCTACCCCGTGCGCACACCCTGGAATATGCCCCAAATTTTTGCTGCTGGTGCTGCGTTAAAAAACACCTTCTGCCTGACCAAAGACAACTATGCTTTTATCAGTCATCATATTGGCGACCTGGAAAACTACGAGACACTGTCTGCTTATGAACACGGCATCCAGCACCTGGAGGGGCTCTTCCGGGTCAAGCCAGAAATCATCGCCTACGACCTGCACCCTGATTATATGTCGTCCCGGTACGCCCTCCATCGAGCAGAGTCTGAATTAATTCCCTCACTCGGCGTTCAGCACCACCACGCTCACATCGCCGCCTGTATGGCAGAGCAGCAGCACCCGGTTGATTCTCCAGTGATTGGCCTGTCATACGACGGGACTGGCTACGGCTCGGATGGCACCATCTGGGGCGGAGAAGTTTTACTCTCAACCTACAAGTCCTTCGATCGCAGCTTTTATCTCAAGCCAATCCCGCTCCCAGGTGGAGATGCTGCCGTTAAACAACCATGGAGGTTTGCCCTATCATGGTTGATCCAGGCCGGAATAGCCCTGGATGAATCGATCCCCTCTATCCAGGCAAATCAAAAGAATATCCAGATCATCACCCATCAAATTGAGCGGAGGATAAATTCCCCGCTTACCTCCAGCATGGGCCGTCTGTTTGACGCCGTGTCTGCCCTGGTGGGTATTCGTCAGATCGTGAATTACGAAGGTCAGGCCGCCATTGAACTGGAAGCAATCGCCGACCCCAACGAGACAGGTTTATATCCGGTTGAAGTTCACCAGCCAATCATTGACCCCTCACCAATGTTCCAACAGATCGTCAAAGAACTGAAGGCCAGGACCCCAATCTCGTTGATCTCGGCCCGCTTTCACAATACAATTGCGCAGCTGTCTCTCTCGGTTTGTCAGAAGCTCCGTAAACAATCTGGGATAAATGTAGTAGCATTATCCGGTGGAGTGTGGCAAAATACCACTCTGCTGCACAAAACTATCGGATTACTGGTTTCAGATGATTTCACCGTCTACGTCCATCAGGTCGTCCCGGCCAATGATGGCGGCCTTTCACTGGGACAGGCGGTGATTGCATATCACACAATTGAAGATCAAAACCGGACGAACTAACCCGGTGATGATTAAATTGAAACTTTACATCGATCATTATTGGAGGCTTCCATGTGCCTAGGTGTACCAGGAAAGATCACTGAAATTTACGAAAAAGAAAATATGAAAATGTGCCAGATTGACTTCGGGGGGGTAACCCGCGAGGCCTGCCTGGACTTTATTCCAGAAGCTAAAGTCGGCGAGTATGTGATTATCCATGTAGGTTTTGCGATCACCCTGCTCAGTGAAGAAGAAGCGATGGAAACCCTTGCCCTGCTTCGAGAAATCTCAGACATTGATGAAGAATTAGGCGTCGAGCAGACTGAAGACATTGAAACATGAAATTCATCGACGAATTCCGAGATCCCGAACTCGCCCGCAAGTCAATCCTTGAGCTCAACCGCATTGTTACTCAACCCTGGGTGCTGATGGAAATCTGCGGCGGGCAAACCCACTCGATCAAACGATACGGTATCGACCAGCTGCTCCCCAAGCAAATTGAGCTGGTCCACGGACCGGGCTGTCCGGTTTGCGTTACCCCTTTAGAACAAATTGACAAGGCATTGGCAATTGCTTCTCGCCCGGAGGTGATCTTCACTTCCTACGGCGACATGCTGCGGGTCCCTGGCTCCAATCAGGACCTGTTCTCAATCCGGGCTGCAGGTGGAGATGTCCGCGTTGTTTATTCGCCCCTGGATGCGCTGAAGA
Organism: Chloroflexota bacterium; assembly: GCA_039714215.1. Lineage (GTDB taxonomy): Bacteria > Chloroflexota > Anaerolineae > Anaerolineales > UBA11579 > UBA11579. The sequence goes on from JBDLJU010000113.1 coordinate 5,332, forward strand.
TCGCTCGAGAGAATCCCGATAAGCAGGTGGTCTTCTTTGCGATCGGATTTGAGACTACTGCGCCAGCAAATGCAATGGCAGTTGCCCAGGCCAAGCGCCTGGGGATTAACAACTACAGCGTGCTGGTCTCGCATGTGCGCGTCCCCCCGGCGATGCACGCAATTTTAGGCTCACCCTCAAATCGGGTACAGGGCTTTTTAGCCGCTGGACACGTCTGCGCGGTGATGGGCTACTGGGAATATCCACCGCTTGCCGAACAATACAAGGTGCCAATAGCAGTCACCGGTTTTGAACCGCTCGACATCCTCCAGGGGGTACTCACCACCGTACGCCTGCTGGAAAAGGGTGAAAACATCGCGGAAAACGCTTACCCTCGCGCCGTTACCTTTGAAGGAAATCAGGGTGCCCAAAAAATCATCAACCAGGTTTTTGTTGAATGCGACCGTAAATGGCGCGGGATCGGAATGATTCCCAAGAGCGGCTGGTGCCTGGGGCCAGAGTATCTTGAGTTTGATGCTGAGAATCGCTTCGATGTCAGCACGATCACTGCTGAGGAATCCCCGTTGTGTATCGCCGGACAAATCCTCCAGGGAATCAAAAAGCCGCCAGAATGCGCTGCATTTGGAACCAAATGCACCCCCCAGAAACCGCTCGGCGCCACGATGGTCTCATCAGAAGGCGCCTGCGCCGCCTACTACCGCTACAGCCAGATTGACCTTCCCCAAGGAGATTAGCATGGCAGACCACAACGACCCCGTTGACATTCAGGGAGCAGTTTGTCCAATCCCGCTTCAGCAAAAGGAAACCATTGTGATGGGTCACGGCAGCGGCGGCAAGATGATGCATGACCTGATTAAATCCGTATTTTCTTCAGCTTTTGACAACCCCGTGCTTGCTGCCAGCAACGACGCAGGCCTGGTCACACCCCAGGCGACCGATTCTTTAGCGGTGAGCACCGATGCTCACGTGGTCTTACCGTTGTTCTTCCCTGGTGGAGATATTGGCAAACTGGCGGTTTGTGGCACGGTTAATGATGTAGCCATGCTCGGGGCCAAACCCGAATACCTCACCGCCGGATTCATCCTCGAAGAGGGGCTGGCGGTCGAGACCTTAGAGCGAGTCGTCGCCTCTATGGCGGAGTCTGCCAAAGAGGCTGGCGTCCAGATTGTTGCCGGAGACACCAAGGTGGTCGAGCGCGGAAAAGCCGACGGCATGTACATCACCACCGCAGGGATCGGATCCGTACTCCCAGACACGCAGATCGGCGGGCAGTATGCCAGGCCAGGGGACAAAGTGATTATTTCCGGCACCCTCGGCGATCACGGGATCGCGGTGCTCAGCGCCCGCGGAGAACTAGGCTTCGAGGCAGACTTGAAGAGCGATATCGCCCCACTCAACCAGATGATCGCGGAAATCATTGCCGCGAGCAAGCATGTCCACGTACTGCGTGATCCCACCCGCGGCGGTCTGGCCACCAGCCTGAATGAGATTGCCAGGCAGTCCACCGTGGGAATCACCGTAGAGGAGACCAGGATCCCGGTCCAGCCTGTGGTGCAGTCAGCCTGCGAGATGCTTGGTTTCGATCCATTGTACGTTGCCAACGAAGGCAAGCTGATCGTGATCATCGCCCCCGAAGATGCCGACCTGGTGCTAGATACGATCAAACAAAATTGCTATGGCACGGATGCCAGCATCATCGGAGAAGTAACTGACGAACCCGCGGGACGCGTGCTGATGAAAACGGTGATCGGCACCCACAGGGTGGTCGACATCCTCACTGGAGAAATGCTTCCCAGGATTTGTTGAGCGTTGGGCTGACTGACAGATTGTTCAACACCAGAGAATTTGCGTTGCTAAATGGTTCCGCTCATCTGTGATATTAAATACTCACACGAATCAACATTGTGTGCGTTGGGCCAATACGCCAATAAACAAGAGGAAGTCGTTTGAAAGATACCAATCAAAAATCAGGGTTTACCCGAGGAAAAGGACTGCTCGAGCCTTATCTTGCCCACCTTCGCAGCAGAATGGCAGAACACCTGATCCCTGAGAACCTCAAGCAAGGACGGATCTTAGATATCGGCTGTGGTTCTTACCCATACTTCCTCTCGCATTCCTCTTTTAAAGAGAAATTTGCAATTGACCAACTCCCGCCAACCACAAAGGTCACCGATATCCATTGGCATACCCTGGACCTAAACACTGCCCCCAAAATTCCATTTGAAGACAACTTCTTTAATGTAATCAGCTTATTGGCGGTCGCTGAACATCTGAATCCTTCAAGCCTGGTTTGTTTATTTACAGAAACACACCGGGTGCTTAAACCAGGAGGGAAAGTAATCATTACCACGCCGGCCTCATGGACAGACCCGCTGCTTAAATTGATGGCCAAATTGAATCTGGTCAGCGCAGAGGAAATTGATGAGCATGTCTATACTTACAATCTCCCTCTCCTGGGTTGGTATTTCGGCAAAGCTGGTTTCGAGATGGAAAAAGTAAAATTTGGATATTTCGAACTTCGGATGAACATGTGGGCAACTGCAGAAAAATAGCATGCTGCCGAATTTTTGAGGAAATTAAATGACGGCTATCCTAATCATTTCCGGTGTAATCTGGGGACTCCTCACAATTATTTCCTTTTATTTCTTCAGTGGGAAAGGATTGAAACTTTCACTCAGAGAACATTTTCTTCTCGCCGCATTGGGTTTGGGATTGATCGTGGTATCGATCATCGAGGGGTTGAGCCTGTTCACGCTGCTCACTGCTACAGCGATCAAGATCGCCTGGATCGGAATCTTCCTCTGTGCTGCTGCAACTGTCCCAATTCTATATTTTAAGCGCCCGACTGCATTTGTAGAGTTTTCTAACAGAATCCAACAAAGGTTTCAATATCTCAAATCACAGCCCTGGCAGGTTCACCTAATTCTGATCCTCATCGGGATCACGATGATCAGCACCTTATTAACGATCAGATTAAACCCGGTGCCTACCAACGGGGACTCGATGCGATATCACCTCACCCGCACGTTGGTTTGGGAACAGCAAGCCAACCTTGACCATTTCCCGACTCACACCATTCACCAAATTACGCTCCCACCTTTTGCAGAGTATGCCATCCTGCAAGTTAACGCAATCACAGGGACAGATCATTTCGCCCGTCTGGTGCAATGGATGTCAATGCTGACCATTCTGGTCGGCATTTCAGAAATCGCGAAACGAATGGGCGGGTCACTCAGACATCAGCTGCTCGCATCCCTGCTAACCATCTCAATCCCAATGGTGATCGCCCAATCTACAAGTACAATGAACGACCTGGTGGTGGCAGGCTTTTTAATCATTTTTATTAATTTTGCATTCCGATTTAAAGACAATCCAAAAAATCTATTTTATGTAGGCGCGACGGGAATTGCATTAGGGCTCGCATTTCTGTCAAAAAGCACCGCCTTCATTTTTGCTTTACCCTTCTCCATTTGGATTGCTTATCGGGTAATTGTTAAGGAAGGTTTTGGGCTGTCGGTATTCAAGGTGGGGGGCGTGATCGTGATGGCTGCGCTGGTGATAAACTCTGGACATTTCACCCGCAACATAAATACTTTTGGTTCTCCCTTGGGAAATAATCTTGAAACAGTCAATGAAATCTTTACCACTCGCTCTTTATCATCCAATGTCATCCGCAATATTCAAATGCACATGCCAGGAGTCAAAGGTGAGAACCCCGCGTTGATCAATTTAATCGGTGCTGGAGCCCGTAAAATAACCTGGAATCTCCACGATTTAACTGGGATGGATTACGAAGATCCACGCACAACTTATCATAACAAGTATAAAGGCTTTGCAAGTCCTGGGGGATTCAATACTGCCGAAGGTCGAGCTGGAGCATTTATCCATCTTTGCCTGATCTTTTTCACAGGCCTGTTTAGTAAATCAAAGTTAAAAACAAGAGATCAAAAACAGTATTTGATTTTATTGGTTACCACCTTTTTATTTTTTTCTTTCATCTTAAAAGCCCAGACTCCCATAAACCGATTGATCATGCCATTATTTGTCATCTGGATTCCCTTGATCTCCTTTACGGTCTATCCTTCAAAAAAAACATATTGGTATATTCTGCCCCTGATGGTTTGGCTATGCGCCCTGCCCTGGCTTTTTAATGGCAAAACCCGCCCCCTGATCCGCAGCGAGGCAAGTGCCGCTGCCGCATGGCCATCAGCAGGAATCGAAGCCTATTTCGTCCGCAAGCCAAGTTTGCACCCAATTTATGATGAAATCACTGATTTCATTACAGAGACCCAATGCAAAGAGATAGGCGTAGTTTTTCTGCACAATGAATTCTTCTACGAATACCCCTTTTGGATGATGCTTAGAGAGAAAGGATTTGATGGAAAAATTCAACATATGTTGGTGGAGAACGAAAGCAAGGTTCACGAAGATTTTTCCTATTCACCATGTATCATCATCTCAAACGCAGAAATGAATTCTTTTCCAGAGTTCAGTCTAACCCCCTATGATCAATTTCTGATTTATACCAAAAATTAATCGCTTCACCATTCCTGGATTTTTTCCTATGTTTATGGGGAATGTTATATTACAATAACTCCCAGATGTTTCATTTCTCTATCAAAGCTCAGTAGATGGTGAGCCGGAGCAATTAATGCAGAATGGAAAACTAAGCATGAACGGAAAATACGCGATCGAGGCAAAGGATGTCAGCG
>JBDLJU010000114.1:0-9938 GCA_039714215.1 Chloroflexota bacterium
TATTTATTTATTTACTTTCTTGCTTCCTTACACTTCCTCAATCGGCAGCACCAGATCATACGGATACTCCGCCAGGAGCTCCATCCTGCCATCCTCGCTGACATACACCGCATCTTCCAGCCGGCAGCCCATCCCCTCGTCGGGATAATACAGCCCTGGCTCAATCGTCACGATCACCCCCGGCTTGAGGGTCGCTTTCGGGTAACGCGAGAAAGGCAGCTCATGAAGGTCTAAGCCAATCCCATGCCCGATCCCATGCACGTAGCCGGCAAGCAGCAGCGGATCTTGTCTCTTGGTGGCATGTCCCAGACCCTCAAACAGCTCGCAGGTGCGCGCCTGCATCTCAGGGAAAGGCATATCGACCACCATCTCGCTGATAATCTGGTCATAGACCGAGCGCACATCGTCATACAGCTTTTGTTCTTTCTCCGGGGCATAGCCCAGGCACCAGGTGCGGGTGAAATCAAAGTGGTACCCGCCGCCCGTCTGCTGCAGGAAAATATCGAACACAATCGTCTTGCCCAGCTCGAGCTTGTCGTCATCGGCCCCCGCGCTGTGTGGGATTCCCGCGTCGCGCCCAATCGCAAAGATCGTCCCGTGCGGGTTTTCAACTCCCAGCTCGGCCGCCCACAGGTTGATCTTTCGCTTGACTTCCCCAATCGTCAGGGCAGAGCCATCCTCCTTGACCAGCACACCCTCTTTAGCTTTGTGAGATTGCAGAAATTTGGCTGTCCTCCCAACGATCTCCACCGTGATCGCACCCATTTGGCGGGTGTGCTCAACCTCATCCAGATCCTTGGTTTCGCGGGCTTGCAGCAGCACCGGGAGTTCAATTTCACCGATAATCTCAATCTCCGGAGCCAACTCCTGCAGGGCGTTAAACACCGCGAAAGTATGCCCCGCGTCCAGCAATCCGCAAATCGACATTTTCCCAGACGTCACGCCAACATCCGCCAGCATGCGCTTAAAACGTACAGCAGCAGCTCTGGCTGGATCGCCATCAACTTCTTTGAGAATTTCATTTAGTTTATATTCTGCCAGGTTCCTGGTCTCAAAACCTGTTCGGGCGGCTTCTTCACGCTCCATCGGGTTGCAGAACAAAACTGGAGTAAAACCGCGTTTGAGGATTAAAACTCCGTAATGAACATGCACATTCCCGGTGAAATAGGTCATCGCCGGGTTGTGGGTGGCAGAGCCGCTGACCAGTAAAACGTCGATCCCCGCCTGTTTCATTAATGCGTCTAGGTCTTTTTTCATCTACCGTCCTATCTGAATGGTTTTTCTGCCAGAGCATTCTGCAGCTCGACGAGCAATGCGCCTTCTTGTTTGGGCAGTACAGTTCTTGGATCAATCATCACCCGCCCATCTTCAACCCGGGCGACAATCGCCGGGCGAGCGCGTCTTAACCGGGCTAAAAAGGCATCCGGTTTCTTAATATCTAACGCCAACACTGCAGTGGGCAGTTCCGCGCCTGGCAGGCTGCCGCCCCCCACCGTGGAAACCCCTTCCACCACCTCGCCGCGGCGCAGGGCAACCCGCCATTTTTCGGCCTGCCGTTGCGCATCATCAGCGGTCATTGAGATCATCTGCCAGACCGGCACGTGCAATTCCGCCTCTGTGGTCAGGTAGTGCAGTAAAGTTGCCGCCAAACCTGCCAGGGCAACCTTATCAGCGCGCACTGCCCGGGCCAGGGGATGTTTCCGCAGCTTGGCGATTAAATCTTTCCGCCCGACAATGATCCCTGCCTGCGGACCGCCCAATAACTTATCGCCAGAAAAGCACACCAGGTCAGAGCCCGCCGCCAGGGATTCTTGCACGGTCATTTCATGGGCTAAACCGTAATCTTCGGTATTCAAAAAAGTACCCGATCCCAGGTCATCAACAAAAGGCAGCCCGGCAGCATGGGCCAGCTCAACAACTTCACTCATTGACGGTTCAGAGGAGAAACCCACAATCTGGAAGTTTGACTGGTGGGCACGTAAAACCAATTTGATGGGCAGTTCATCGATTGCCTGCTGGTAGTCGGCTAAATGCACCCGATTGGTTGCGCCAATCTCTTCTAGCTTTGCCCCAGACTGCTTCATAATATCGGGGATGCGAAAACCTCCGCCAATCTCCACCAGCTGTGTGCGAGAGATCAGCACCCGCTTACGGTTTGCCAGAGCAGACAAGATTAAGAGCAGTGCAGAAGCATTGTTGTTTACCACCAGGCCCGCTTCGGCCCCGCTCAGGCGGGTGAGAAGTTCTTCTACATGTAGATATCGAGAGCCGCGTTTTCCGCGTTTGAGGTCAAATTCTAAAGTTGAATACCCCGAAGAAACTGCCTGCATCGAGGCAATCGTGGCTTCGCTCAGCGGGGCACGTCCCAGGTTTGTATGCAAGATTACTCCGGTGGCATTGATCACCGGTTCCAGCGTTGGTCTGACCCACTGCTCCAGGAGCTGTTCCGCCCGCGCCATGAAAGCATCAATCTCAGGCACCTGGCTGTGATCGCTGATCGCTTTCTGGCGGATTTCTTCGATTGCCGTGCGGATCGCCTCCAGCGCTAACGGGCGCCCGTATTCCACCATCATCGCCATCATCGTGGGGCGCGAAAGCAGTAAATCTACCGAAGGCAGTTTACTCAAGTCTGGCTTTTCACTCATCTTCTCTCATTTCTCCTTACGGTTTTCGCCAAAAACTGCTCTCTCGCAAACGGAGGAAACCTTCCAACAGCAAAAATCCCATCAGGAACAGCATCGCCAACCCAAAGTTGACCACCTGCCCAAATTTCATCCATACCAAGATCGCGGCGTATACCCCTACCCAAAGCGCCTCACGCACCAAGACTGTCGATGCAGGCGGGGGGTCGCTGGGGAAGCGTTGGTTGAGATACACAACAAACGGAAGGGCCGTTCCGGTAAAGGCCACAATGAACATTACAAAAAATAACCAGCGCGGCCAGATCGTCGGCTGGGTGCCGTTCATCAACAGCAGCAATCCACCCCAACCTGCAATCAGCAAGATTACGATTAACGATAAAAATTCACGAATTGAGTAAGTGCGCTGCATACGCCTTATTATATCCCAACCTGTCCCCCAGCTTTATATTCCCTTCTTCCAATTCAATTGGAATTCTTAGAAAACAAATAAGAACACCAGGTCGTTCACATTTGTCTGGGTTGGTCCGGTGATTACCTGGTCGTCCAGTGCCTTGAAAAAAGTATCGGAATCGTTCCATTCCAAAGAAGCCGCCGGCGCCAAACTCAAATCTTTCGCGCTTGCCAGCGTTTCCCCGGTCACTACCGCTCCGGCTGCCATGGAATTCCCATCGCCGCCATCGGTCGCCAGCGTGACCAGGGCGATATCCTCCAACCCGGCCAGTCCCTCAACTGCCGCCAGGGCCAGCTCCTGATTTCGCCCGCCGCGACCGCCTCCCCGAATCGTGACGGTGGTCTCACCCCCGGCAATCAACACACCCGGGCGGCCAAGGGGATCGCTCTCCTCCACCATCCGGCGCAGCACCCCGGCTAACTCAGCACCTACCTGGCGGGCTTCACCTTCTAACCGGGTGCTCAGCACTGCTGCATTCAACCCCAGCTCGCCAGCTTTCCGCCGGGCAGCTTCAGCTGCCTGCGTATTGCAGCCCACCAGTATATTCATTACCCGGTCAATTTCAATCCCGTGATCTGCTGTTTCCGCGGTCTGCCAGCGGTCAAACACCTCCACTGGGATAAACCCGAGCAGGTCATACCGCTTCAGGATTTCGATCGCATCCGCATTCGTCTCTTGACCTGGCACTGTCGGTCCCGATGCAATCACCCCCAGCGGATCGCCGACCACATCCGAAAGGATCAGGCTGACTACCTGCGCCGGGAAAGCCGCTTTGGCCAGTCCGCCCCCTTTGACCTGATCCAGCTGTTTGCGCACCGTGTTTATCTCGACAATGGCTGCCCCGCTGGCCATCAGCGCCGCGGTCAGTTCGCTCATTTCTCCCAGCCAAAACCCATCCACCGGCGCGGTCATCAGTGCTGAACCGCCCCCTGAGATCACACAAATCACCAGGTCCTTTTCTGATGCCCCGGAAACGATCTCCAGCAGTTCCTCTGTCGCCTGCACCCCGCGCTCATCCGGCAGCGGATGCCTCGCCTCCCGGATCTTTACTTTGCCAAGCTGGTCAACCCCGCCATAACCTTCTTTGACGATCACGATCCCGTCCGTTACGCGCTTGCCAAGCATACCGATCAGCGCTTCGGCCATCGGAAGACCCGCTTTTCCCGCCCCCACCAGGAAAATCCGTTCGATATCATCCAGGTCAATCCGATGCTTGTCGACGATTATTTGTCCCTCTTCCACAGCAAAATGATCCCGGACAGCAGTATAGGGATTAACCGCATTGATCGCGGCCGCCAGGATTTCAGTCACCGTTCCACCCCAGGGAGTTGAACCAAGACTTTTGGTATAAAACAGATCAGGCTTCATGCTGTAATTGTATCAAATTGACACACAAAATCAGGTTCAGGTCGCTGCCTGTCAAAAACCCTATATAATATTAGAAAGGGAAATCAAAGCATGCCCATTCCGGCGATTCTGCCCTTTGTCAGTAGGGAACTGATCAATAACTCAGCGCAAAATTCGTTTGATAGCTCCCTCACTGGTCTTCATCGCCCCCGGTAAACGGCTGGGTAAACACCTGATTGGAGTGGATTAACATCTTTAAACATCAAACAATCTGCCGCCTATCACTGTCTCTTATTTGCCTGGTTCTCTTCCTATCAGGCTGCCAGCCTGAGGTCCCACCACCCCTGCAGCCTGACCTACCCCATTTCCAAATCGTCTTCCTCGGCGACCTGCTCCTCGCCGATGCCGCCCAGCCCCTCCTCGACGAACACGGTTACACCTGGCCATTTGAGCAGATCGCCGAATTAATCCAGGGAGATTACCTGATCGCCAACCTCGAGGGACCGATCACCACCGATCAACAACCCTGGGACCCAGACCAGCGCTGGAGCTACAATGCCCAACCCCAGGCCGCCCAGGCGCTTGCTGAGATCGGCATTGACGCTCTCGGCTTTTCCAACAACCACACCATGGACCGCGGTTCAGAGGGCATCAGGGATACGCTAGCCCATCTGGAAACCAATCGAATCACTGCTTTTGGCGCTGCTTTGAACCAAGAGCAAGCCGAGCAACCTTTAATCATCGAATCACCCCACGGCACAGTCGCCGTCGTTGCCCTCAGCAGCGATTGGGGAACAGACCGCACTGCCAGCGAAAATTCTCCCGGTACCGTCCCGCTCAGTAAAGCCAGCATCAAAAAGGGGTATCAGCTGGCTCAAGCCGCCGGTGCCGACTGGGTCATCGGCTATGTTCATTGGGGCAGCAATTATACTGAAATCTCTGACAGCCAACGCCGCTGGGGGAGAGCGTTTGCCCGGGCTGGTTATCATCTGATCATCGGGCACGGCGCCCATAGCCTGCAGCCGGTCGAGATCATCAACGGCATGCCGGTGCTCTACTCGCTGGGCAATTCCATCTTCGGGACCCCTGGACGTTTCAACGAGGATTTCCCCGGTTTTGGGCTGATCGCCCATCTGGAAGTTGGACCTCAGGGATTTAGTCAGCTACGGCTCAACTGCATCCAGACCAACAACCAGATCGTCAACTTTCAACCGCTCCCCTGCACCCGCGACCAGGCGCAAGCGGTCTTTGGTTCTCTCGCAGAAAGGTTGCTCATTAAGGACAATCACGCCGTTTTGACCTGGTAACGGATTGATAACCAGCTTTAGCACCAACCACCAGCTGCAACCCCAAAACAGTTTATTTGTAATCCATTCAGACCAGCCTCGATCAATAACGTCCAAAATTTACCATCTACCTTGGTTCTTTTATTTAACCGCATTCCCGCATTTTAATTACAGGGTTGATTGAATGGGAGAGAGGACAATTGAATCTGTAAATATCCCAGTCCATAATTCAAAATTCATAATTCATTAACCTCCCCTTAATCTAATTCCCCCCAAAGCGCTTGACACACATTTCAAAATCGTGTAAGATGGCTAACGGTGTTGAAAAAGCACCACAAATCTAAGAAAGGAGACGTAACTGTCGTATGAACAACCAGAGCTACACAATCATTTCCGCTCGCCTTCGCGCCGGCTTTGTCGTACCCGCCGCCGCAAATGGTTCTTCCTTGCCGCAGTGCGTCTCGTGACCGAATTTAACTAAGCTTACCCAATCGGCCACGGGCGCTCTCGAGCAAAGCCCGTGGTTTTTTATTTGCACACCCACGTCTCACCGACGGCCACGGGCACACAACCCCGCTGGCCGTTTTTCATTAACGGCGTCCCGGGGAGGAGAAGGTACACGCTGACCAACCTAAGGAATTTAATTGCCCTGGTAAATGATCGCTTCTCAGATCATTTACCACAAACGGAACGAAGTTCCGTCCGGAGCACAGCTCCGTCCGAATCAAGGAGAAAACGATGGACGCCATTATCATAAAAAATGTATATAAAAAATTCGATAAATCACAATATCGCCGCAAGCTGAAGAACTTACTCAAAAAGAACAGCAAGCCTGCTGCTGAAGATAAAACAAAAAACGGCAAGACCAACGGCTCCGTTGGTCCAGTGGTCGCAGTGGACCGGGTCTCATTCACCGTCAAGCAAGGCGAGATCTTCGGGGTACTCGGACCGAACGGTTCCGGGAAATCCACCCTGATCCGCCTGATGGCCACCCTGCTGCTCCCCGATGAAGGCACGATCACGATCATGGGCAAAGACCCGGTCACCGACACGCTCGCAGTTCAGCAGCTGATCAACCGGGTCTCCGTCGAAGCCAGCTTCTTCAAGAAGCTCTCGCCGATGGAGAACCTGATCTACGGCGCCCGGCTCTACGGCATGGGCGGCAAAGAGATCCGTACCCGTGTGGTCGAAATCCTCACCCGGCTCGGCCTGGAAGAGCGCAGCATCTTCAGCCCGATGGAAGAGATGTCCCGCGGCATGCAGCAGAAGGTCGCCATCGCCCGGGCATTACTCTCCCGGCCGCAGATCCTCTTACTGGATGAGCCCACCACCGGCCTCGACCCGGTCTCCAAACGAGAAGTCCAGGCGGTGGTACGTGAGCTGCAGGAGCAAGATGGCACCACGATCTTGCTCACCACCCACGACATGGCCGAAGCGGAGAAGCTCTGCGCCCGGGTAGCGATCATGCACAAAGGCAAGATCGTCGCCCTGGACACCCCGGAAGAGCTCCGGCAGCTTGTCCCCCAGCTGAATGGAAACGCCACCACCCTGGAAGACGTCTTCATCCATCTCACCGGCGACAGGCTCAAAGAAGAGAAAAAAGAGAACCTTGACGCTGCTGAAGCAGTCATCAAAGCCCTCACCCAGGAAACCACCGAGGGCCAGCCGGCTGAGACAGCCGCGTAGCACAAGGAGTGAATTATGACAACAAATATACAAAACTTACAAGCAACCTATGCGTTCATCGAGCGCAATGCCAACCTGGTAAAACGCTACTGGGCCTGGGAACTGGTCTGGATGGTTTACTCGATCGCCAACAGCCTCTCCGTCAGCTTCATCGGGCTGGGGATGGAGTACCTTTCAGGAGCATCCGCCAACATCGACGGCCGCTACCTCGTGCTTTACCTGGTAATCGGCACGCTTGTCTGGCGCTACCTGACCACCGTGTTCTACTGGATCACCGAAGTGATCTCGATTGAACGCTGGGAAGGCACCATCGAATACACCCTGATGGCCCCGATCAAACGCGGTGTCCATATGGGTGGGCAGACGATCTTCGCCGTGGTTTACGGCATGTTTTTCACCGGCGTGATCCTCGCCGTGACCGTCGCCATCTTCGAACTTGACCTCACCCAGGCCAACCTGCTCGGCGGCCTTGTCATGCTGATTGCCGGCAGCTTTTCTTTCATCGGCATCAGCATCATGGTCTCCGTGCTGCCCCTGCTCTTCCCAGAGCGCGGCGCCCAGATGACGCATATCGTGATTGCTGTCTTATTGTTAGTCTCCGGGGTCTACTACCCCATCGAAGTACTGCCGAAAGCGCTTCAAACCTTCGGCACGATCAGTCCGGCAACCTACGTGCTCGAAGGCGTACGCGCCGCCCTGCTGGATGGCACAGCCACTGCTGCGCTTTGGCCCAACATCTGGCCGATCCTGATCATGGGTGCAGTACTGATCCCCCTGGGACTATGGGTTTTCAGCCTCGCCGAACGCTACGCAAAGCGTACAGGCAAACTGGCCCGCAACGGCTAGTTGACCGCCCTCAAGCGGTCTCCCTGATCGGCAAGGCTGCCTCCCAGTGCTTATCCACACCCGCTGCTGACGCAGCCCAACCCGTGGAGGCAAACCATGTTTGACCCGATCAACAATCTTTTCCAACGGTCTCATGCCAAGATCACCCGGCATCCCGTTGAACAAGAACCTTTACAACCGATCACCAGCACAAGTTCAGGCGCCCCGCCTGCCCCGCGTCCACAGCTGAGCATCACCACCAGCTTACCCAACACAGCGGACCGGGTGCAGCAGATCCAGAACACCATGGCGAACAACACCCGTGCTGAATTTGCCAGCGTGATCGAGCAGTTGAATGCCTCTCAAGGCAAAACAAAATAAACCAGAAGACCTGGAAGGTTTCGGGCAAAGCAAAGCTTTGCACAACCTTCCAGGTCTAAACCACAAACCTCTGGAGATAGGATGAGTACCCCAATAAAAACGAATGACAGTGTCATCGTCAAAAATACCCCCTCGATCCCTGGGTTGACATTCCGCAAGTTCCGCGGCGAAGCAGACTATCCCGTGATGGCAGAACTTACCAACGCCGCCAACCAGGTTGATGGCGATGACTATCTCGCCAGCGTCGAAGATATCCGCAGCAACTACGCCCACCTGGAACGCTCAGACACCGACAAAGACATGCTCTTTGTCGAATTTGAGGGCCAGGCAGTCGGCTACGGTCGCTGCACCTGGGATGTTGAGCGCAACGGAGACTACCTCTACAAATTCTTCATCAAACAGCACCCCGACTGGCGCGCAGACGGCATCCCCCTGGCAATGATCGAGTTCTTCCAGAAACGCCTGATCGAGATTTCCGCCAAACACCCCCCAGAAGCGCCCAAGTATTTCCACACCTGGGGTCAAAAAGGTGTGAAATGGCATGAAGAAATGATGGAACGGCTTGGAATAAATCCAGTCCGGCATACCATCTCCATGCTGCGCCCCTGCAGCCAGCCGGTCGAGGACCATCCTCTGCCTGAAGGCATCGAGGTCCGCCCGGTTGCCTCCAACGACTACCGCAAAGTCTACGACGCCGATGTTGAATCCTTCCGCGACTACTGGGGCAAAATCACCCCTACAGAGAAAGAATACCAGCGTTTCCTCAATCAACCCACCTTTGATCCCAGCCTGTGGAAAGTCGCCTGGGAGGGAGATCAAGTCGTCGGCATGGTACTCAACTACATTGACCACTCAGAAAATAAAAAGTTCAACCGCAGGCGCGGCTACACGGAGGGGATCAGCGTGCGCCATCCCTGGCGCCGCCAGGGTATTGCCCGTTCCCTGCTCACTCAAAGTATCCGCATGTTCCAAGAAATCGGCATGGACGAGACCTCCCTCGGCGTGTACGACGACAATCACAACGGCCCCAAAGAGCTGTATCAATCCGTTGGCTATCAAGAAACCAGGCGCTGCGTCATCTACCGCGCTCAGATCATCTAACCACAATTTTTACCGGAGTTATTAATGACTACCAACACCCGTACAACCTTTGAACGAAACACCGGCACCATCCCCGAGATACCCGGTTTAATTTTCCGCAAGTTCCGCAGCGAAGCAGACTATCCAGCGATGGCTGAGCTGGTCAATACCGCCAACATCGCCGATGGTGAAGATTACCTCTCCACTGTCGAGGAAATCCGCAATACCTACAATAACCTT
>JBDLJU010000115.1:0-9856 GCA_039714215.1 Chloroflexota bacterium
CGAAGCAAGGAGTCATCTGGAATCATTTCCGGTTCAATTGGGAGGAACCACTCCAACAAAGCAAGCAGGCGCTTCACCTCAATGTGCTCAGGACAACCAAAAGGCACCTGGCGCAGCAGCGGTTCAACCTGAGCTTTCAACGCTGACAGCTCATAGACCAGGGCTGAATTGAACATCACATCCGCATTTTCCTGGTGGGGGTAAATATAGCGCTTTTCACCCCGGCGGACGCTTTCCCAACGCCGGATGGTCTCCTGTGGGGTATATCCCCGGTTTCGAGCATCCCGCACAATCCTGCGGATCAGGCGTGTATCTGTAGTCGATACCCGGTTGTGATGGTCAAGGTTGAGCTGGGTAAGGGCTGAGATATAGATTCTGAAGAGCTGGTTTTGGGGAATATTGGGCACCAGCTCAGGATTAAGACCATGGATCCCTTCAAGAATGATGATCTGGTTATCTTCGAGATGCACGCACTCCCCTTCACCACTCGTCCCGGTGATGAAGTCATATTTTGGCAGCACAACCTCTTTTCCGGCAATCAACTGTTTTAAGTCTTGATTCAATCGCTCTACATCCAGGGCATTGATATGCTCGTAATCGTACTCCCCATGAGAATCCTTAGGGGTCTTTTCCCGGTCAACAAAATAGTTATCCAGTTCCAATGGGAACGGCTGCAAACCACGGGCAAGCAGCTGAATTGAGAGCCGGCGGGATGAGGTGGTTTTCCCAGATGACGAAGGACCTGAGATCAGCACCAGCCGGACATCTTTGCGCCGTTCTGAAATCTGGCGGGCAATCTCGGTAAGGTGCTGGTCATGGAGCGCTTCCGAGACCAGGATCAATTCTCTAATCCGGCCGTCCGCGATGGCATCATTCAGCGCACCGACACTATCAATATCGAGCAGCTGCAGCCAATCCCCATAACGCCTGAAGGTGTCCAGCAGCTTGGGATAATGATGCAGCGGTAAGATTTCTTCCGGTGATTTCCTGCGGGGAAAACGCAGGGTAAACCCGCCATCCGATGGCTGAATATCAAACCACTGCATATAACCGCTGGAGGGAACCATGTACCCATGATGATAATCACGGTGATTTTCAAGCGTGTACATCATCAGATAATCTTTTTTGCGGTGTTTCAGCAAGCGGACTTTATCGAGCTGCCCAACGCTGTTAAAGAACTCGACTGCCTCATCCAATGGCACTTCTTTGCGCTCGATTGGCAGGTCAGCATCGACAATCTCCTGCATCCGCGCTTTTAGATGTTCGAGGTCCAGTTGGGAGATATCCCCGGTGACCGCACAATAATAGCCCCCAAAAGAAACAGAGTGATCGATGTTTAAATTAAGCTCTGGATAGCTCTGATAAAAAGCGGTTTCCAGCAGCAGGGTGATTGAGCGGCGATAAATCCGCATCCCATCTGCTGAGCGCATTGTCACCGGGCGCACCTCAGATTCGATCTTGATTGGGTAAGTTAATTCTCGCAGCGAGGAATTCACCACCGCCCCGACAATTCTGGCATCATACTGATCTTGAACCATCTCGAGAAAAGCGCCGATCTGCTGCCCCCGGGGACCGCTGATTACTTTCTCATCTGGGAGGTGAATTTGAACTGTTTCGCTGGTTTTATCAAATTTAAACTGCTTGGGCATACTTCATTCCTTCTCTCATAGTGGGATTGATTATTTTACCACCGGGAACTAATTTGTTCCAATTTCCGTTTGGAATATAAACCACCTGGAGGTGAATGTTATGAACAAGAAAAGTTTTTTGCCAGTCGTCGTGATTTTGTTGGCCTTATCGCTAACCCTTTCAGCCTGCGGATTGTTTTCTGCAAATCAAGGAGGAAATCAAAACAATGATCCAAATCAACCCGAGGAGCAGGAAAAGAATTTCCTTGGTATTGTTGGTGACCTGGTCAGCGGGAGTGATGCAGCGGAAATTAGCAACAACGGCTCCCCCGGCTACCCTGAAACAATCGGGGAATCTGGATTGGAAATCGCCCCATCGGTTGGCGCGGGCAGCGAGCGTTCTTACAGCGGACAGGTTGAGTCTGGAGATTCACCGCCTGATTACGAACCCTATCCGACGCCCCCTCCCACCCGCCCCGCAGACCCGCCGGGGGACATGTTCTTTGAAGACTACGGGGTCAATCCCTTCATTGACACCGAGGATGATTTCCTCTCCACCTTTGCCGCCGATGTGGATACCGGTTCTTACACCCTGGCACGCAGCTATCTCAACCAGGGAATTCTCCCACCGGAAGACGCCATCCGGGTGGAAGAATTTGTCAACTTTTTCCCACAGGGCTACAAATCCCCCAGCGCCCGGGACACGTTTTCGATCCAGATCGACGGTGCCCCGACCCCCTTTACAGAATCGGAACGCTACCAGGTGATCCGCGTGGGCGTCCAGGGATATCAGATCCCGGCATCCGAACGCAAAGATGCCGCCCTGACCTTCGTGATCGACGTCTCCGGATCGATGTCCAACGGAGACCGCCTCGGGATCGTCCAGGATGCGCTGGCTCTGCTTGTCGGGCAATTGCGCTCCAGCGATACCGTTGCGATCGTCGCCTACACCGATACCGCCTGGGTGGTGCTTGAACCGACCTCGGCCCGCCACGAAGAAGAGATCATTGATGCGATCTACTCGCTCTACCCGATGGCCTCCACCAACGCCGAAGCAGGATTAATCCAAGGATATCGCCTGGCATCCAGCGCCTACCTCGCCAGGGGGATCAACCGGGTGATCTTGTGCTCCGATGGGGTCGCCAACGTGGGCAATACCGGACCCGGCAGTATCTGGGAATCAATCGAAGACTACGCCAGCGAGGGGATCACCCTGACCAGCATTGGGGTTGGAATGGGTAACTACAACGACGAGCTGATGGAACAGCTCGCAGACCACGGCGAAGGTTTTTATGCCTACGTGGACACCCACGAAGAAGCCGAACGCCTCTTCGTCCACGACCTGGTCAGCACGCTGCAGGTCATCGCCATGGACGCCAAGATCCAGGTTGAGTTCAACGAGGATGTCGTTTCCCGCTACCGCCTGATCGGTTTTGAAAACCGTGCGGTCGCTGACGAAGACTTCCGGAATAACAAGGTAGATGCCGCTGAGATCGGCGCCGGCCACAGCGTGACGGCTCTTTATGAGATCAAGCTGCACGCCGGGGCGCATGGCGAGATCGCCACCGTACATCTCCGCTGGGAAAACCCGGATACCCACCGTGTGGAAGAGATCAGCGAAACCTTCACCACCCGGGAGATGGAAGATAGCTTCAGGCTGGCAGATGAATACTTCCAGATGGATGTGCTCGTGGCGGAATTCGCCGAGATCCTGCGGGAGAGCTACTGGGCAGATGGCAGCGAGTTTGAAGATGTCCTGGAGTACGCCGACCGCCTCGCCGACCACCTTGAGCTGGCTGATTTCTATGAATTCATCGAATTGGTTAAAATCGCTTCAGGTCGGGGATGGTAAATAAAGAATACTTAATAACAAGACAATCGGCTTAAGCACCTTTTCTAAAATAAATCGAACTTCGTTCGATCAAACAAACAGCCCTCAGCAAAAACTGAGGGCTGTTTCTATTTTCTGGAAGATGATGATTTAGTCGTTATCTAACCAGGGAACGCCGCAGCACAACACCAGATTGCGGGCAGCCTTCACTTCATCGAGGCGCCCGATCGGGGTAACATGCGGGGCTTGATGGAGCACATCTGGATTGCTCTTGGCTTCTTCGGCAATCTGAAGCAGCGCTTTGGCAAATTCGTCCAGAGTCTCTTTGGTCTCGGTTTCAGTCGGTTCGATCATCAACGCCTCGCGCACAATCAGCGGGAAGTAGTTGGTCGGGGGATGGAAACCGAAGTCCATCAAACGCTTGGAGATATCCAGAGCATGTACGCCTTCAATCTCCGGCCAACGGCCTTCGACCACAAACTCGTGCATGCAAACCCGGTCATAAGGCAGGCGGTAGGCATCTTTCACCAAAGCCATCAGATAATTGGCGTTCAACACAGCATATTCAGAAACTTCACGCAAGCCTTGTGCGCCGTGCATCATGATGTAGGTGAACGCCCGCACGATCACGCCGAACTGGCCGTGGAATGCTTTCATCCGCCCAATCGTGTGTTCAGGTGTGACGAAGTTGTAGTATGGCGGAACATCTTCACCGCCTTGATCTTGAACTGCAACCAATGGTCCAGGCAGGAAATCTACTAACTTTTCAACAACACCGACAGGGCCAGAACCTGGACCACCGCCGCCGTGCGGCGTAGAGAAGGTTTTATGCAGGTTGTAGTGCAGAATATCAACACCTAAATCACCTGGTTTGGAAATTCCTAAGAGGGCATTCATGTTAGCGCCATCGCCGTACATTAGCCCACCAGCCTGATGCACGATCTCGGAAACTTCGCATACGTTCTCTTCAAAGAGGCCCAAAGTATTCGGGTTGGTCAGCATGAAACCAGCCAGGGTATCATCGCACTCAGCTTTTAACGCCTCGAGGTCAACGTTGCCGCGCTCATCCGATTTAATCTGGACAACTTTGAATCCACTCATCGCCGAGGTGGCAGGGTTGGTGCCATGTGCTGAATCGGGAACCAGGATCTTGTTGCGCTGGGTATCACCGTTAAAATCATGATACTTCTTGATGATCAACACCCCGGTCAGCTCACCGTGTGCACCAGCGGCAGGCTGCAAGGTGACGCCAGCAAAGCCGCCAATCTCTTTGAGGAACTCCTGCATCAGGTACATCAAGTGCAGGGCGCCCTGGGCGGTCTCTACGGGCTGGAGAGGGTGAATCCCCGCAAACCCCGCCAGGCGAGCCGTTTCCTCGTTGATCTTGGGGTTATATTTCATCGTGCAGGAACCCAGGGGGTAGAAGCCGATGTCGACCCCATGGTTAAGCTGGGACAGCTTGGTAAAGTGACGCACCACATCTAGCTCACTCAGCTCAGGCAGCGGTAAATCCTGCCGCACGAGGTCTGCGGGCAGATCAGTATGCGGTACTGCGGACTCCGGAAAACGCACGCCGCGGCGACCGGGAGAAGTCTTGTCATAAATTAAAGGTTCAAGATTAATCACGGCTCACCTCCGCCAGTTTTTCTACCAAAAAGTCAATCTGGCTTTTGCTGTTCATTTCGGTAACTGCAACCATCAAGTGATCCTGCATGCCAGGGTAATCTTTGCCAAGATCATATCCACCGACAATACCTTCTTCTAACAGCAGATCGTTGAGCTTGCCTGCCGGCATCGGGCACTTGACTACAAATTCATTAAAGAAAGTCTGGTCAGACCAAGCCTCAAAGCCAGGGATTTCTGAAATCTGCTTTGCGGCATAATGCGCATGCTGGTAATTGAGGTTTGCTACTTCACGCAGTCCTTCTTTCCCCAGCAGGCTGATATGCACGGTTGCTGCCAGGGCCATCAAGCCCTGGTTGGTGCAGATGTTGGAGCTGGCCTTTTCTCGGCGGATATGCTGCTCACGGGTGCTGAGGGTCAGCACATAGCCGCGCTTACCTTCTTCATCCTGAGTTTCACCAACAATTCGCCCGGCAATGTGACGCACATATTTTTCCCGGGTGGCTAAAATCCCGAGGTAGGGTCCGCCATAGGAAAGCGGGATCCCTAAAGGCTGACCTTCACCGCAGACAATGTCTGCACCGAACTCACCAGGTGATTTCAACAGTGCAGATGCCAAGGGATTGGCGACGATCGCCAGGATTGCCCCGGCCTGATGTACTTTTTCAGCCAGCTCTGTGTAGTCATATACCCGGCCAAAGAAATCAGGGTACTGCACCATTACCACCGCGGTATTTTCGTCAATTAATGGATACAGCGCTTCTGGTCCAGCGGTGAGATCGAGATCTTCACCCTGAATATCAAAGCTGTCATTGTCCACATAAGTATGGATTGTTTCGCGGTATTGGGGATGGACACCCGGAGAAACCACAGCTTTGGAGCGTTTGCCGCGCAAGATCACCCGCCCCATATTGATCGCTTCAGCGGCGGCAGTGGCGCCATCATAATGCGAGGCGTTGGAGACTTCCATCCCCGTCAGGTTGATCACATGGCTCTGGTACTCAAAAATTGCCTGCAGAGTACCCTGAGAAATTTCTGGCTGGTAAGGGGTATAAGCGGTATAGAACTCACCGCGGCGGAGAATAAAATCCACCGCAGCAGGAATATAATGGTTATACGCCCCAGCTCCTAAGAACATGGGTAGGTCGCGCTGGGTCTCGTTACCCTCAGAGATATCCTGGAGTAACTCGCGGGCCTCCATCTCAGTATGTATTGGTGGGAGGTCAAGCTCAGGGAAGCGGAGATCCTCAGGGATCGCCTCAAACAGTTCCTCAATGGAGCCGGCCCCGATAGTCTTGAGCATTGCCTCCCGATCAGAATCGGTATGCGGATGGAACATTAGGCTTCCCGTTCTTCGATATTTTTCTGATAGGCCTCAGCGTCCATCAGGGCATCTAATTCAGCCGGGTCACTCAGTTCCATTTTAATCATCCAGGCTGCCCCGTACGGGTCGGAATTCACGTTTTCGGGTGTATCAAGGAGCTCTTCATTCAGCTCGACGACTTTACCACTGACCGGGCTGTAAATCTCGGAGGCGGCTTTGACGGACTCAATCGTGCAAATTTCGGCTTCTTTGGCAACATCATCACCTTCGGACACCAGGTATTCAAGGAAGACAATGTCGGAGAGCTGCTCTTGGGCGTAATCAGAAATTCCGATCACGGCCATATTACCATCAACGCGTACCCACTCATCTTTGCTGGTATATTTCAAATCACTTTCAATCTTCATTTGGAACCTCCATTACTAAATATAAAAAGAAAAGGCGTACGTCGAATAGACGTACGCCCTCTGTCATCAACCTGAGAGATTCGTGCGATGGTCTGCACTTGCACCTTCGGTGCTGGTGCGGACACCAGCTTTCCAGAGTGTGACGAGAACAGGGTCCTTTTACCTGAGAGTTTCACCCGATTTCCGTGCGGATAATCAGGCTTGCCCCTTCGGTGGCCAGCGTAAAACGCCAGCTCTCTCCCCGATCCTCGTTAAATTGTTAGGTCATTCTAAATTGCACAACCTAAAAAGTCAAGACCTAGTTCAGGTTATGCCCAGCCTTGCTTTATGCAGAAATCAGTAATCACCGGGATGACAACTTCTTCACCCTGGTATGCTTTGTAAGCCCAATAGAACATCGCAAGCCACAAAATGCTCAGGCATCCAACCGTAATTGTGGTTAAGATGATCAACACAATCCCGGCGACCAATGCCTGGTAATAATGCTTGCGCAGGTAAGGACGATCTTTTTTGTCCTCCATCAGCATCAAGACAATTGGTCCGAGCGGAGAGAATATATAGGCTAACGCTGCCCATAGCTTATCGTCACTGGTGATTTCGGGGGATACTTGATCAGTCATTTCGAATCTACCTCCATAGGTGTAATAGAAAAATTAATACTGATAGATGTACTAACCCCATTATATGCGGAAGGTTTCTCAGTATGCAAATGATTCTCCCCAGCAACTTGTGCTAAAATCAATTCATGAAAGAAAAGATCATCTTCATGGGCTCCCCTGATTTCGCCCTCCCCAGTTTACAGAGCTTACACAATCACTACGAAGTGTGTGCCGTCATCACCCAACCAGACCGTAAAGCGGGCCGCGGTAAGACCCTCACCCCCCCACCGGTAAAACGCCTGGCGCTGGAACTCGGACTTGAAGTTTATCAGCCAGCCTCTTTGCGACCGGAAGAAACCGTCGACCGGCTGCGGGGATACAACCCGGACGTGATCGTGGTGGCTGCCTTCGGTCAAATTCTGCGGAAGAACGTGCTTGAGCTGCCACCGCATGGCTGTGTCAATGTGCACGCTTCCTTGCTCCCCCGCTGGCGCGGCGCCTCACCGATCAATGCCGCAATTTTACATGGTGATCCTGAGACCGGCGTGACCCTGATGAAGATGGATGTCGGCTTAGATACCGGGCCAATGATCGCTTCAGAAGCAATCCCCATTCCTGCAGATATTTCTGCCGGTGTAATCAGCGACCAGCTGGCTCAATTAGGCGGACAAATGCTGATTGAATATCTGCCGAAATACCTGGCTGGTGAAATTACACCTACCCCACAGGACGACAGCCTCTCGACCTATGCACCGATGCTCAAAAAATCAGACGGCGAGCTAGATTTCACCAGGAAAGCCAAGCAGCTTGCTCGCCAGGTGCAAGCCTATCACCCCTGGCCGGGAAGCTTCACCACCTGGAAAGGCAAGCCATTAAAAATTCACCGGGCAACTGCAGCTGCCGGGAAATCTAGAACACCGGGGAAACATGCTGTATATAACTCGCGCCCGGCTATCCACACAGCCGACGGTCTCCTCGTGCTGGACATTTTACAGCCCGCTGGAAAAAAAAGGATGGACGGAGACACCTTCCTAAATGGCGCACAAGATTGGGCACAAAAATAACCTGATGCCTGGGCATCCAAAGGAAATCTCATGACCGAATCAAACTCGAACCCCTTGCGCGTGCTCAGCTTCGGAGCCGGAGCAATCGGAACCTATATTGGCGGCAGCCTTGCGCTCAGCGGCAATCGTGTCGTGTTCATCGAGCGTCCGGAAACTGCAACAAAAATCACCTCCCTAACGCTGACCATTGATGGAGAAACCAAAACGATCCAATCGCCAGTCGTGACCTCCTCAGTCGAGGAAGCCCTTTCCCACGGTCCGTTTGACATTGCTCTCTTTGCCCTTAAATCGTTTGATACCGGCACTGTGTTGAAGAACCTGGAAAGGCATAAAGAACAGCTTCCACCAATCTTATGCCTGCAGAATGGTGTTGAAAACGAAAACCTTATCTCTGAAGCGCTGGGGAACAACAATGTTGTTCCCGCCACGATCACCAGCGCAGTCGGCAGATTAGGATTGGGACAAATTGTGCTTGACAAATTCAGGGGGGTCGGGATTTCCGGAGAACATCTGCTTTCCCAAAGATTGTTTGCAGCCTTTGAGCAGGCCGGATTAAACCCCAGCCTGATTATCCCCCCAGCCGCAATGAAATGGTCGAAAATGCTCACCAACCTGGTGGCTAATGCCAGCTCCGCAATCCTCGACATGCCCCCAGGGGACCTGTTCAATCATCCAGATATTTTCAAATTTGAGATTGCCCAAATTCGAGAAGCGCTGAAAGTGATGAAGGCACAGAATATCCCGGTAGTAAATCTGCCAGGCACACCGGTGAAAGCCTTCGTCTTTGCATCCAGCGCCCTGCCCCTCTGGCTTGCCCGTCCAGTTCTCGCTAAAGCCATCGGTGGTGGACGCGGGGACAAGATGCCCTCTTTCCACATCGACCTGCACAGCGGACGAAAACAAAGCGAAGTGGTCTTCCTCAATGGTGCGGTAAGCCGCTTTGGGGAGAAATTCAGCGTACCCACACCGGTAAACAATTTCTTAACTTCCACCCTTACCGCCCTGGTATCGGGTGAAATACCGATTTCCCGGTACCAGAAAAACCCGGATAAATTCATCCAGGACTTCGTAGAGAGCCAAATTTAGCGTACAATCAAAATAGAATATGATCAAGGATCAATGAGGAGACAAACAAACCAGGTTCAGAGTCACCGAGGAGGAAAACATGGATTTTAAGCTAAACGACGAACAAAGAATGTGGCGGGATGCCGTCCACGAGTTCGTCAGCCGCGAAGTACAACCTAAAGCCCGAGAAACGGACGAAAAAGCAGAATTCAATTGGGATGCCGTTAAAAAGATGGGGCCCTTTGGCTTATTGGGGCTGAATGTCCCAGAACAATATGGCGGCAGCAATGTTGACGCAATCAGTGCGGCAATCGC
>JBDLJU010000116.1:0-9834 GCA_039714215.1 Chloroflexota bacterium
ACCTACGCCGAGTACGCCCGCCGCGGCTTTGGCGAACTGATCGCGGTGGCAGTCTTCAGCCTGCTGCTCTTTCTCGGGCTGTCATTTCTCACCAAGAAAACCAGGCAAGGCGAACAGTCTGCCTTCTCCGGATTAGGGATCCTGCTGGTGTCGTTGGTCACCGTAATCCTGGTCTCCTCCTTCCAACGGCTGCTGCTGTATGAAGAGGTCTACGGCTTCACCCGCCTGCGGACCTATACGCATGTATTTATCCTCTGGTTGGGGGTGCTGCTGCTGGCGGTGATTTTACTGGAAGTCTTCAAGCGCCAGCGTCACTTCGCCCTGGCGGTGATGCTTGCCTCCCTGGGATTTATCGCCACTCTGGATGTAATCAATGTCGACGGCCTGATCGTCCGGCAGAATTTCAACCGGGCAGCAAGGGGAGAAACTCTCGATATCGGCCACCTGGCGTCGCTGTCAGAGGATATTCTGCCAGCCCTCGCTGACAAGTATTTCGAGGCAGTGGAGACTGGGGAGCAGCTTGAGGAAATCACTGGAGTAATTGCCTGCCATTCCGAAAACAACAATCAGTATGCTTACGAGAACAATTCTTATCGGAAATACACCTGGCGATCGTTCCATTTATCAAGATACACAGCACAGAGAAGTTGGCAAGCATTGATCGACACAGCCGGTGAGGACCTGTTTGCTGTCTACTATCCGGATGAGGACCATCAATATCAATATTTTGTGGAAATCAATGGAGAAGAAGTAAGCTGCCGGGCAAGGTTTACCTACGATTGAGAAAAGTTTTCTTAGAAAAGACGATCCCCGGAATGGACTTCAGCCAGGTGTTGTTGGTTAAAAAACGCCCCCGCAGATAATCTGCGGGGGCGAAAATTTTACCAGTTGGAGGTTATTTCAACGCTTTTTCAACAACCTCAACCACATCGGGGAAATCAATCCGTAATTTCTTGAGCGTTTCCACCGTGGGGATACCGTCATTGGTCCAACCGCGGCGTTTATAAACCGCATCGGTGAGCTTTTCATACTGGTCTTCACGATACTGGCGCATCGCTTTGACCTTTTCCTCAACAGACATTCCCTCTGGATCTACGCCAACCAGTTCCTTCAACTGGGTATCGTAGCGCTCAACGCGGGATTCGTATTCTTCCACAGTTACCGGACCAGCAGAGCGGTAAGGAATGACATCATGCTCCCGCCGTCCATATCCCAGGCGCAGGTTGAACACCCGCTGGAAATTGTAGACGGATTCGGACATGGCGATCAAGTCCTCGCCTGTTTTTACATCATCTCGACCGGTGACACCGACAAACAGGTTCACATAATTCTCAACATGCTCGGGCACTTTCGCCGCGTCAATTCCGGAGAAGATCGTGCGGTTGTCGGTCGGTTCGACATCATTCCAGGGCAGCTTGCACAGGCCGTTAAGCCCGAACCAGGTGCGGAACATGGGGAAGTAGTGCAGCGCTTCAGCTTTGTCCTCGAAGGTGGGAATCAGTTTGAGCACCATATCCATGAAGATCAACCAGGCTTCGTCATGCTGGGCGCCCTTGTTCGCCAAACCATAACCGCCCTGCATCGCCAGAGACTCTTTGGTAATGTATTCAGAGTATTCCATCCCCTTGGCTTCCATACCGATATCCTGCAGGATGCCAGGGTCTGCGCCAAATTCTTCGGCGAAGATCTTCTTCATCCGGCGGATGCCGAGTCCGGCTGTCTTGCCAAAGCCTTCACCGCGTCCCATCTGGTGAAGCAGTTCGGCGGCATCCTCGAAGTTGCCCCAGGTGAGGTCAAGCCCACCGGTACGTTCTTTGTTCAAGATGCCCAGCTCATAGCATTCCATCAAAAAGGCTGTCATCGTACCGTATGAGATGATATCGAGGCCATAGGTGTCGCAGTAAAAATTCAATTCAAGGATTTGTAGGGGTTCAAATATCCCCAGGTTAGAGCCGACACCGCCGACAGTTTCATATTCGGGACCTTCAACGCAAACCTCATCACCTTGATAGGGGCCAGTTTTGAGGATCACGTTCTTGACAGCATGGGCACAGGCCAGGGTGCAGCCAAACCAGCAGCCATCCGGGGCGGTGAGATCATACATGCTCTCCCAAACCGTACTCTGGATCTTGGTGTGTTCGGGGTGGGCGCCGAATTTGAAGTTGTGCACCGGCAGCAGGTCGAACTCGTTCATAATTTCAACCAGAACTGCAGTGCCTTTGGTGCGCATGCTGTTCTGCTTGGGATCATTCTCTTTGACTTCTTTGTTCATTCGTCGTCCGGTGGAATTTAACAGCGCCTGATCTGCCGGGTTGTTGAGCTTGCCGGACATCTTTGGGATCTTAACAACCAGCGCTCTGATCTTTTTATGGCGGAAGACCGTCCCGGTACCGCCGCGTCCGGCCTGCTTCACCTTGATCGATTTGCGAGGCACATCGTAATAGCTGACGTTCAAACAGCCCATTAAGGTATTGTCTGCCCCAGAGCCTGCAGTCACAGAAGAAACCAGGTTGGGTTTGCCGGGCTCGGCAAACATTTCTAGCAGTTCTTCGGTGAGCAAATGAGTGTCTTCGGTGTCGGTGGGGGCTTCAATAATCTGAACCTTGCCTTCAGCGCCATCGACGAATACGATCACATCTTTGTCGGCGATCCCCTGGATCTCAATCGCATCCCAGCCGGCAAATTTCAGATACGGTCCATAATAGCCCCCAACATTACTGTCAACCACAATATTGGTGATCGGCGAGATTGAGACCACGATCGACTTCCCGGTTCCGGGATATTGGGTAATCCCGCCAATCGGGCCGGAGGAAATCACGATTTCATTATCGGGATGATCCCATTTGGTCTGGTCTTTGATCGCGTCCCAGAGCAGCTTGAGACCAAACCCACGCCCCCCAATGAAGACATCTTTCATCTCCTGGGTGACTGGTTTTGATTTTATCTTTTGGTCGGAAACATTGACATATAAGGTCCGGTCTGCATAGCCTTTTTCAACCGGTTCAATCGGATAATCAAATTGAGCAAGCACATTCAAATCTTTCACTGCGTATCCTCTCAGTTTTTTATTGACAGCAATCGGATGAGCTCCGGGAACAACTGTCCGGAGGAATTATATCGTAAATTTCCAATTGATGGATTTCAAAGAAACCCAAATAAATAGTTTGTCCATTTAATTTTGAGAGCTTCAGATTTAATATATTTCTGTGCTTTTCTGGAAAGAGTAGAGAAGGGGCTTCACCCCTTCTCTTAAATCAATGCGCAGCATTGATCAAAAGACCGGAGCGCATTAAGCGCTCCGGCATACTGGTGCGTTGTCTCCTCCAGTCAACGCAATCAAGCGGTGATCTTTTCAATTTGATCTATCATTTCCGCTAAAACTGCAAAAGCTTTTTCCACAGGCCTGGGGGAATCCATCTCTACCCCAGCCAGATTGAACAAATCCATTGTATACCGAGATCCACCCGATTTCAAGAAATTCAGATAATTCTCAGCCGCCTGGGTATCCCCGGTGAGGATGTTTTGGGAGAGATAATCTGCTGCACTGATCCCTACCGAGTATTGGAAGGTATAAAATGGGACGTACAAATGTCCAAACTGCGCCCAGGTTGTGGCAGTCCTGGCGGAGTCGTCGGTCATCGTCTTACCATATCCCGCGGCATAAATTTCACCCATCAGGTCTAACAGGATCTGGGTAGAAAGCGGTTTCCCCTGCTCCGCACGGGAATACACCTCGAACTCAAAGGTTGCCAGGTTGAGCATTTGGAACATATAGCGGTGATAGTTGGTCATTGCCTCTTCAAGCAAGGCTAACTGGAAATCCTTGTCATCGGCCAGCTCTTTGGTCAGGTATGACCGGACCATCGCCTGATTGAAGTTAGAGGCAGTTTCTGCAGAGGTCATTGAAATATTGCCATAGCCGTTATACAGCTCAATTTGATTTTTCTCAATCAGATAGGAGTGCATTGAGTGTCCCAGCTCATGTGCCAGGGTGCTCATACTCTTGACCGTGTCCGAGTAGCTCATCATGATATAAGGTGGCGTATCATGCGAAGGCATGGAGAACGCTCCCTGGCGCTTGGTGTCGTTAGGGAACCAATCCACCCAGCCTTCTTCCAGGCAGCCTTTACGCAGCGCGGAAACATATTCCTCACCCAAGGGTGCAACCCCTTTGGAAATATAGTCCACTGCCTGAGAAAACTTTACGACTGGCTGGACTTTGCCAATCGGCGCCCAGATGTCAAACGGATAAATTTTTTCGACACCCAGAGCCTTGCGCTTAACCTCCCAATACTTATGCCAGGTGGGTAAATTTGCTCTGAAGGTATCGATCAAATTATGGAATACGCTGGTGGGCACTTTGTACGGGGAGAGGGCAGCATCGAGTACAGATTCGTAGCCGCGCACCCGGACCATAAAGACCTGCTGCTTGACGTGGGCAATGTAGTTGCTCGCAAAGGTATTGATCGAGCCAGCATAGCCATCGCAGAAACTTTCCCATGCCGTTCGGCGCAGCTGGCGGTCTGGCTCGGAAGCATTGACGATTAATAATGATTGGCGAACAGGATGGGTCTTTCCCTGGCTGTCGATCGCGTCGGCAAACTTGATGTCGACATTGGAGAGCTCACTCGCCGTCCGGGAAGTTTGCCCAAAAGGGTCAGAGAGCAGCCCAAGGATTTCTTCCACTTCCGCATTCCGCAGGTGGGCAGCCTGGCGGATGAGGTTATCAAAATACTGCTGGTAAACCTGGAGCGCAGGGTTAGACTCTATCCATTTAAGGATAATCTCCTTGTTTTCGAGCAGTTCTGGTTCTGCAAAAGCAATAGATGAATACAATTTTCCCTGCAGCGCCATCATCTGCCCGATATACTTCTTTGGCTCCGGGTCTGCTCCATCCACAGAGGTAGACAGCTGGGCGAAGATCATTAAGCGCGCTATTCTCCGAGTTTGAGACGTAAAGGTCTTAATCCATTGATCCAACTTTTCAGGGCTTTCAGTCAATTTCCCTTTGAACTCCCCGAGCAGAAGAAGATCAGCTATTGCAGTTTCGTAATCTGCTTCCCACTCTGCCCATGAAGCGAAAATTTTTTCTGGCTGCCAGGTACTGCCGGGGGCTGCATCTTTTCTCTTTATTCCGGTTGCCACTGTGATCTCCTGCTTTCTTTGGTGATTATGCTTAATCAATATTCTCGAAAACCAAGGGGCTCGCAGCCCCAAAATTATCTAAGAAAAATTCAATGTGAAGAAAAAACAAGCTCCTTCCCCACTTACAGATTCAACCCAAATCTTCCCTCGATGACGCTGAATAATCCGCTTGACAATTGCGAGGCCAATGCCCATACCCTCAAATTCGTCTTCTAAAAATAAACGTTGAAATGGTTCAAAAAGCATTTCGGAATATTCTTCCTTCACGCCAATGCCATTATCTTTAACGAAAAACACCTGATGGTCATCATGCTTTACCGAGCCCACCTCAATTACTGCCGGTGTGCAATCCCGAGAAAATTTAATTGCATTCGACAACAAGTTGGTCAGCATGGAAGCAATTAACCGTTGATCAGCTTCAACTTCCTCCCGGCCATTAACAATAAACTCGATCTCTCGGTCAGGATATTGGGTAACCAAATCAGAGAAAATACTTCCTGCCATATCTTGTAAGACAAAGGTAGAGGGTGTGTACTGCTGGTGTCCCAACTGAGTGAGCGTAATCAACCCCTCAATCAAGCCGCTCATTTTCTTGCCGCTGTCATCCATCCGCTTAAGATACTCAATTCCATTCTCGTCAAGCACCTCGGCATATTCAATCCTGAATAACTCACTGATCCCGCTGATTGCCCGAAGTGGGGCTCGCAAATCATGTGAGATTGAATAAGAAAAAGCCTCGAGTTCTCGATTGGCATCTTCTAGTTCCTGAGTACGTTGGAGGACGCGCTCTTCTAACTCGTCATTCAGCATTCGGATCTTGGTCTCAGCTTTGATCCGCTCACCGATCTCAATTTGGGCCTGCTCAAACAATGCTGCATTGTCTAAGGCGACCGCCGCCGCATTCGCAATCGGTTTCAAACGGTCAATATCTTGTTCAGTGAACTGTCCTACTTTCTCGCTATCTAATCGAATCATTCCAAGAATTTTGCCCTGGTGATTAATCGGAATGCTCAAGAAAGAACGTATCCAGCTGGTTTCCTCGTAGACCACCCAGTCGGGATGCTGACGAACATCCTTGATCAAGATTGGTTCGTTTGACATTGCTGCATCATAATCAATTGGAAGTTCTTCCAAATCTGTTGGATAGCCCTCGAATAAATCTATTAACCCAAATTTTTGGTATCCGGAATTTGCCCGGATACTCAATTTCTCTTCTTCAATTAAAACAATATTAGCAGCTTCATAAGGAATAAGCTTATGAGTTTGCGCCAATATTTCATTTAATACTGATTGAATATCTATGTGAGAGGCAAGTGCTAAAGTGATCTCGGATAATGTCTCAGCCAGCGTGCGCAAGTCGCTTTCCGATGCCAGCAAGCGATCTTTTTCTTCCTCAACCAGCTTACGTTTGGTAATGTCATCAAGCAGTTCCTGTTCGGTCTGGCGTAAAGCAGCAGTACGTTCTTCTACCAGGAATTCGAGAACTTGCTGCCTGGAAAACCCGAAATATACCATCCAGGACACGAGAAATGTGATCAAGAATGCCATCCCATCTATCGTTCTGATCCCAGCTTTATAATATTGCTCCCAGCCATTGTGCGGTGTTCCCACAATTTCCCAATCCCCTCCCGGCAGCGAGATCGTGGCAATCACCGGGTCTTTTTGATAGACGCTTTCAGAACCCACAAACACAATCCCATTATGATCTTTAATTGCCAGATCAATATTGCTGTCCAGGGTAATCCCGGCATCCTCCAACAAGCCAGTCATGTCCAGTACAATATTTGTAAGTCCCCAATACTGGTCATCGATGTAGACTGCCTGCCGGGTGATTAGCCCCAGCCCCCCCTGGATCAGTTCAACCGGCTGGCTGATGGTAACTTCACCCGATTCGATTGTTAAACGTACCTGTTCGCGAACCTCAGGGCGCTGATCAACCGCTGGCTCGTAACCCAGTACGGATTTATTCGGTTCATAGGGATAAACAAACTGCATCACACCACCTGGAGCAATGGCGACATTCCGAATCCTGCTGGTGCTTTGATGGATACCGGCGGCGAACTCTACCAACTCTTCCGGATTAAGCTCCCCCCGAAATTCGACATCGATATAAACATACGCCGTCAGGCTTTCGGTTAAAGCAATTTTATCCAAGATCCCCTGGCGTAAATTGGTGCTGTATGAATCCAGGTTTTCCTGCACAATTTCCTTTGCATTGAAAACCAGTTGATCTTCTACCGAAGTTCTCGCCTGCCACCAAAAAATCGTCAGTAGAAACAACACCAGCAGAGTAAGAATTACTGGTGTCCTGCGTTGGGGGTTAATCAACCGGATAATTTTATGAAGTGAGTTTTTCATAACGGGGATATTTTCAAAAATTTTTAGCGATATCCTTGCTGAAGGAATACTATGGCTAAGAAAAAATAGTTACAGATCAAATCCACATGGTTCGGCAAACGATTTTGATAGAAATCGGTATCATTTAGTTACTTGATTAAAACTTTCTTGGGCGAGGATATTATTTAAATATACCATGCGTTTAGGCAGCCACCACACCAAAAAACCCAAGCACGAACCAACGGTATCGATTGGCTGCCAATCTCCGCCAGAATAATCTTCCAATACTGCTTTTGTCAAATATCGCCAGTGGTAGGTGCATGCCAGACGGTATTTGCCCGAGAGCCCAGAGACAAAACAATCCTTTGCTTCCTCTTCAGTATCATAATGACCATGCCAGTAATGCCCATAATTGACCACAAAGCTTTGATCAGGATAGCCGGTAAGGATGACGATAAACCCTTGATCGGTGTTTTTTTGAACGGTGATTGAATCTTCACTGACGGTGTACTCCAAACCCCCAACTTGTTCAACATGGGCAGCAAGCTGTTGAATAATCTGAATCATGGAGAAATTATACAATATTCTCGCCTTGCCGGCAGATGGGTAACTTACAATATTGATATGTAAACTGGAATCTCGTAGATAAAAAAGGGGTGTTTTTGAGCAACTGCCCCCCCGCCAATAAGTGACGGGAGGGCTTATTGAAAAGCCAGGCAGATCACTCCCTCATACAAGCAATAATTTTCGTGTAGTTCTCATAACGCAGTTGAGACACAGTCCCCTTCTCGATCCCATCACGAACAGCGCAATCGGGTTCGCTGAGATGCAGACAGTCACTAAAACCACAATTAGCGCTCAGTTTGGTAAATTCCGGATAAAACGATTTGATCTCTTCCCGCTCTAAGCCGGTCAAATCAAAATCTCGTATTCCAGGCGTATCGATGACCGCCCCGCCGCCGCTGAGCGGATAATAGCTCGCCAGGCGGGTTGTATGCCGTCCCTGGTTCTTGTTCTTTCCACGCTCCCCCACTTCGAGAGTTTTCAAGTTCAACCCGGGCTGGACCGCAGAAAGCAGAGAAGATTTTCCCACTCCGGACATCCCGGCCAGCACGGTGATTTCCCCACTAAGAAATTCTCTGAGGATATTAATCCCAGTTTTATCCTCCGCACTGGTGGAAAGCACAATGTACCCCAGATCCCGGTAGGGTTTGAGAGCAGATTCAAATTCCGCTTGATCTTCGATCAGGTCGATCTTGTTGACACAGATCACAGCCTCCAGCTGATTTCTGTCAGCTGCAATCAGGTAGCGGTCGACTAACTCTGGCCAAAATTGCGGTTTCTGCCAGGAGACGACGATGAGAACTCGGTCGACATTGGCGGCAACGATTTGGCGCTGCCCGCTCGCCCGCCCCAGAGAAGAACCAGCTGTTCGAGAGAGCACAGAGCGGCGCGGGAGCACCTTTTCTATTACCCCGCTGCCGTCACCATCAAGGCTGATCTCAACCCGGTCACCGACTGCGACCACATTCGAATAGCCCCCTTCCTGCTTCTGCAGAATTCCGCGCAGGAAACAATCGATCATCTCTCCATCGGCGGAGACTTTACAGCGTCCGGAGGTAGTTTCGATCACCATACCGACGGTTGCATTTGGAAATTGGGTTTCCAACGATGGATCCTCAGGCAGTTCGGCCACCTGAACCTCTGGTTTTTTGATCATCTCGCGGACAACCTTGCGTCGCTCCTGATGACCTTTAGGCATCACCCTTTCTCCTTCATAAAAACCTTCCATATCCCACTCTTCTTCCATCAAATGATCCCAATCCCGCAACCGGGGCTTATCTGGACTCGCATTTGGTCGAGCTTTTTTTCTTGCTTTAGTTAATTGCTGTTTTTTTATATGCTTCTCTAATTCTTTGTGATAATTATGCTGTTTAGGCATGCTATTATTTCCTATATGTAGTGATTTATCGAATTTGGGAATTCCAGATTCCCAGGCAGCATCTATTGTTTAGTTCATTCTTTAAAAAATCCATCGAACACCTCCAACTTATCGCGCTTCCATCAGTTCCCTGCGTTTTAAACAAAACCAACCACAGGGATAAGATTCACCTATGGCTGGAAATTAAACAAAAATGGCCACAGGCTCGCCCGTGGCCGAATATATCAAAATTACTTGCTATCCAAAAACCACGAGGCACGGGTAAACATCAAGGGCAACAACAACTAATTTCTTATTCATAAACATGTGCCTCCTTTCTTAGGTTTAGGTTTTAATTAACTTAGTTTATCATTTTTCATCTAGATCAACAAGCCAAGGTTATCAATCGGCTGCTCAAGGAAAGCCAGCTA
>JBDLJU010000117.1:0-9717 GCA_039714215.1 Chloroflexota bacterium
GATAGACAAATCCCCAAAAACAAGCTAAACTAGTTTTATCATGGCCAAAAATCCCAAGCATGTCACCGGACAGCTGGTCGACCAGGTGGTCGATCTCAAGCGCACCCTCGGCCAGTTTGGCCGCCTGATCGAAATCAGCCTTTCGCTGAACTCGACCCTTGAGCAGGACCGCATTCTGCCTTCAATCATCGAGACCGCCAGCGAAGTATTGGATTGTGAGGCAGTCTCGATCCTGCTTTATGATGAAGCCAGCGGGGAACTTCGTTTCGCGGCTTCCACCGACCTTGACCCAGAGGAGCTGGAAAAAATTTCCGTGCCATTGGATAACAGCATTGCCGGTACGATCTTTTTGCACAACACTCCCCAACTGATCAACAACGTCAAGCGCGACCAGCGCCACTTCGACGAGGTCGGCAAAAAGGTGGACTTTGAAAGCCGCTCGCTGATCGGCGTGCCAATGCGGATCCGTGAAAATGTGATCGGGGTGATCGAAGGGATCAACAAGCACGACGGCACCTTCGTTATGGAAGACCTCGACATTCTATCGGTGATTGCCTCACAGGCGGCGGTAGCAATCAATAACGCCCGGATGATGTCTTCGCTGCAGCAGGCCTACGACGACCTCGCCAAGTTGGATAAGGTGAAGAGCGACTTTATCGCCATCGCCTCGCATGAGCTGCGCACCCCGCTTACCCACATCCTCGGTTACGCCCAGATGCTCCAGGATGAAGCGACCGCGGATGGTACTGCCGGGGCAGCCCAACGGGTGCTCAAATCCGCAACCAAACTGCAGACGCTTGTCGAGGATATGACCAATATGAACATGCTCGAGACGCGTACCCAGGAGCTGGACCTCAAGCCGGTCGCGGTGCAGCAGATGGTCGTGGATATTTATAAAGAGATGCTCACTGTTTTTGAAACCAAGCAAATCAAAGTGCACTTCGATCTGGCCAAGCTGCCGGTGATGATCAACGCCGACGAGAACAAGCTTGGGCGGGCATTTTATAATGCCTTTAACAACGCGGTGAACTTCACACCCGAAGGTGGCAAAGTGATCGTCAATGTCTCGCATGATGCTGCCCATGCGCATGTCTCGATCAAGGACAGCGGACCGGGGATCCCGGCAGAGGAATTGGAGACGATCTTCGACCGCTTTTATCAGGTGGAAAGTCACATGACCCGCTCGTTTGGCGGGATGGGACTCGGACTGCCGATTGCCCGGGCGATGGTGGAACTGCACGGCGGGAGGATGTGGGCCGAGTCAGGCGGGCCAGGCACGGGGGCGACAATCTTGTTTACACTTCCGCTCGCGGGGTAGAGAACAGGACAATTTCCAATCAACTTTATTTCTAAAAATTTTAGAGGCGGTGTTTCTCAGCCCTGGGGTCGGATAACCCGACCCCTACATGTGATTGGAACAAAGAATTTATTTTGGCGGGTAACAAAATTCTCTTACCAAGCGATGAGGATTGATCGATTTGGACAATCGTATGGATATGGTTGGGCATCACACAAGCGGAGAATTAAAAGCAGTTGTTATCTATTTATGAGCAATTAAAGTGAGGAGTAACAATAAATTACCTTATTGTTAAACTCATCAACCCATAACTGATATATTTCTTGAGGTCGCTCATCAGAATCTGAATATCGATAGTAATCGAATATGGTGTGGGACATTTCCTCTTCCCAATCTTCGATGTCAACGTTGTAACTTTGAATTCCAGCAACATCTTCCTCTATTAATTTAAGTTGATTTACTGTGATAATCATATTCAAGTCTTCTGGTAGGATATTGAACCGAAAGCAGTACGTTCTATCCGGCAAAACGATAAGATCATTATCTATAACTTCAATATTTTGAACGCTATCAGGAATTGGGTCATAAACGAAAGCTTTGAAATCATCTTGTGGAGTTCCCCTTAGTTGCATTGGGATACCTAACCAACATAAACCAAGAATAATCATTATTGCAATTAGTTTTGGTGTTTTACGTAAGTAGGAAACTAGGTTTATAGTAGGGTCCATAATTAAATCGAAAACCGAAAAAATTTAGTTGATGAGGTTCAGTTTAGTTATCCAAATTAAAAATTGGTAGAACATCAATTGCAAGCTGTCAAACTTCAGAAATCGCTGATTACATCTTTCTCAGCATGGTGCTAGCTTCATTTTAGTCTGATTTTATTGCTAGCGCAAACTTGGCAAGTTTACAAATGATTCTTTTTGGGAGGTCCGCGAACTACCCTTAACTGTTGATGGGATTCTCCAGATCGTGTTCCCGCTTGAGATCGTTGTCCCGGATGTAACTGCGGACATGGTCCAAATCATCTTCTTCCCGGATGATGTGGTTGTAGAACGAACGCTGCCAGAAGCGGGTGCCGGGGGTGCCGCGCAAATGGTTGATTTGTTTTGTGGTAAATATTTTGACGCCGTAGGGCGGTTCGCGAACCGCCCCTACCAAGCGATGAGGATTGATCGATTTGGATGACCACATGGAAATGGTTGCAAACCATATCCCTACTTAGCATCTGGGTTTTCCCGATCGCTCTCCCACTTGAGCGCGTTGTCCCGGATGTACCCGCGGACATGATCCAAATCGTCTTCCCCGCGAATGATATGGTCGTAGAACGAGCGCTGCCAGAATTTGGTCCCCGGGGTGCCGCGCATTTGATTGATTTCACGCGCCGACCAGGTCTTAAATCCACGGACGATCTCAGTCAATCCATGGCGCGGTTGTAGGGGAGGGTTTCTAAACCCTCCCCTACGCGGCATTGAATCTGGTTCCGCCAATTGAATGATCCCATGGAAATGGTTGGGCATAACAATAAATTCGTCTAGACAAACATACGGATAATGCTGTGGCAGTTTGAACCACGCTGCTCTTACAATTCTCCCAGAGCCAGACAGCACCATTTCCCCATCCACCACCTCACCCAGGCAGCAGATACGTATGTTGGTGCAGATCGTCACAAAGTAGAATCCGGCCTGGCGGTAATCGTAGCCGCGCAGGCGGGTGGTTTTACGATGGTGTTTTTCTGGATTTAGAGTCAAACAAACACCTGTTGGAAAATTATTCAATACCACCAAAATATCATAAATACATTATGCCATAAATTATGGTTCCAATCAGACTGCCTGGTGATTTTGTCACCTCAAGGGC
Source organism: Chloroflexota bacterium (assembly GCA_039714215.1). Classification (GTDB taxonomy): domain Bacteria; phylum Chloroflexota; class Anaerolineae; order Anaerolineales; family UBA11579; genus UBA11579. The sequence goes on from JBDLJU010000117.1 coordinate 3,158, forward strand.
GGTTCGCGAACCGCGCCCTACCATTTCTCCATTGAAAGAAAAAAAGAGCTGTCCATCGGATAGCTCTTTTGTGTTTAAATTCACAAAGCCTCAGTCATCAAATCTAGAATCTTCCAGCGAGCGGCGCAGGCTGTCTTCCCGAGTTTCCTCGGTGATCGTGCCAGGTTCTTGCTGGGCGGAGAGGTAGCGTTCTTCGGCACTGGCCAACTCGGCGGGGTATGCCCGGCGGGAGATGGCGACTTTGCCGCAGTGCGGGCAGCGGGTCAGTTTGCCAACTATCATGTTGGGGCTGAAGATGCTGCGCTTGAAAGGGAACTCGCAGCGCTTGCAGACCGCACCGCCGGCCGCACCGTAATCTCCGATGCTGACTGAGCCACCGCCCTTGCCCATCCACATCGGCACGGCCACGCCGATCAAGGAGATCGCCAATACGGCGATGATCACTGGAACTACGAATTTCATCGTGTCTTCGCCGGAGACAAACTCGCGGCGGACTTCGTTGCTGCGCACCTCAGTGCCGTCGGCGAGAATCCCAATCGCATAGATTTCGTGCCACCCGAACTCATAGTTGTCGGTCTGGAACTGCAGGGCGAACTTGGCTTCCTTGTCCGTGCCCAACAGAGTGTCGTCGAGATAGAAGTGCACTTCGACGAGATCGTCGGGTCCGCTGACGTGGATGCTGAAGGTGCCCTGGATGTCGTTGTTGAATCCGCCGTAGCCAAAGTCTTTGCTGAGGCGTATTTTGAGTTCAGGCACTTCGCTCTGCGCCGCGGCGGTGATGGTGAATAGTAATGTCAAAGTTATTGCGAGTAATATGGCCTTATATATCTTCTTCATTGTCTTTTCCTGTTATGTATTTATTTAACCATGGAGAAACACTTGCGTTTCTCCGAAAGCAAGCCGCTTGTGGCTTGCTACTATTTCCAACGCGTGAGGATCGTCTCGCGCTGGAAGAGCTGTGCTGCAAAGTAGATCAGCACCGCATCCAGAACTGCCACCGCCAGCACCATCCAGATCACCACGTTGAGGTTGACCTGGAAGAGTCCGAAGGACTGCCCCATGAAGATCCCCAGCAGCGGGATGATCACCAGCGAGGAAAGCTGCTCGGCAACCCGCGGGTCGTTGACCCGCGAGGAGACCATGATTGCCAGGCAAACCCCGGCCAGCGAGAGCAGCGGGCCAAGCACAAAGATAGCTACAAGCCACATCAACTGGGCGACCAGACCGACGATTTCAGGTGTGACGGCGAGGAACACTGTGCCAACCAGGAACAACCCGTAGGATAACCAGGTAGCACCCAGGGCAGGAATTATCCCGGCCAAGGCCTTGCCGCTGAGCAGTTCAATGGTGGTGATCGGGGTCGCCAGGACCGGCTCGAGCGTGCGGGTGGTCTTTTCTCCGACGATCGAATAAGCGGCGATTGTTACCGGGATGATTAACGGCAGCATCAAGAAGAGGATCAGGAACTGGGAGATGATGAAGTACTGGCTGCATGCAGTCGCAGTAAGGCCCTCACACAACATCCCATACTCCTCCATCCCGCTGGCCATCTCAACCACTTCGGCGTCAGCGCTGCCGCCCATCGAAGCCATGATCCCCAGAGGCATGGCGGTAAATAACAGCGGCATAAAAATAACAGCAAAGAGCACGAAGCGGTTTTTGAAGACTTCAGCCCATTCTTTACGAACAACTACCCAAATTTTCGACATGATTAATTCTCCTCCTGCTTGCGGACCAGCTGCAGGTAGACTTCTTCGAGGGAGTGGCGCAGTTCTCCGACGAACCGAATCTGCCCGTTGGCGGAGACCAATTCGCGGATCAAGCGCGGATTCTGCGTATCAGGATCGTCAAGCGTGACGACCAATTTTTCTTCGACCAATTCAGCGTCCTGGACAAATTCAACCTGCTTCAACAGGGCAACCAGCTCGGGTTTTGGGTCGGTCATGTGAAAAACCACCCGGCGGCCGAAGAGCTGTCTGCGGAGATTGGTGGGTGAATCCAGCGCGATCAGGCGCGATTTAAACACCGCCACGCGGTCACAAAGGCGGTCTGCTTCATTTAAGTTGTGGGTGCAGATCACCAGAGTGCGTCCTTCGTGGCGCAGCTCCCCAATAAAACTGCGGATTACCCGGGAAGCTTCAGGATCCAGACCGCTGGTGGGCTCATCTAAAAAGAGCACTTTCGGCTCGTGGAGCAGCGCTCTGGCGATTGCCAATTTCTGGCGCATTCCCTTCGAAAAAGTACCAACTTCTTCGTGACGGCGCTCCCAAAGCCCGAGCATGCGCAAATAACGCTCGACCTGGCCGGGAATATCTTCGACCTCATACAAGGCGGCGAAGAAGCCCAGGTTGCGCTCAGCGCTCAGCCGGTCATACAGCCCGGGAGACTCGGTGAGGATTCCGACCTGCTTGCGGATTTGCCGGTCGTCTTCTCCAATTTTGAGGCCGGCGACAGAAGCCGTCCCGCCGGTGGGGGCGATCAATGCAGCCAGCATGCGGATCGTGGTGGTCTTGCCGGCCCCGTTTGGACCTAGCAGGCCAAACACTTCTCCCGCCGGAATCGACAGGGAGAGCCGGTCTACGGCCTGGTTGTCACCAAAGGCCTTCGATAAGTTTGTGGTGGAGATCATTGTTTTTTCAGTCATAACGGCTATCATCCAATGTTTCTGAACTAATTGGTATGGGTGGCAGCTGGCTATCTGGCGGCGGCGGTGATGGCAGAGCTTCCGGGATTTCCTCGACGGCCGGGGGCGGCTCTCTCAGGAGGAAGATGATCCCGATGCTGAGCAGCGCAATGATCAGGAGCGCGCCTTCAGTGATCGGGATTCCCCAGGCAACTGAGCCGTAGACAGCCAAGGCGTCCAGGAGCGTATGCCACAGGATTGCTAAAAATAACCAGAGCAGATTATTGCGTTTGAGGCTCTGGTAAACCAGAACAGAGGCGCTGAGGTGGAAAGAAACAGCAGAAAACCTCTCTAGGGCACCCCAAAAGAAATCATACCATGAGGTTCCCCAGTAGTAAGCCACATAATTGAAGATTTCTGCACCGCGGTCTGCGCCGGCGATACTGCCGACCGCATCTACATCCAGGCCAAACATCATCACCATTTGGATGAGGATATAGAAGGCGTAAAGCCCCAACAGGATCGCTTCGATCCCGCCGTGCCCGGCACCGAGTATCAGACTCTTGCCCCAGGTGCGGGCGTCCTTGCGCCAGAAGCGCAGGGTGATGTAGCGGGCAGTTTCCTCGAATACCCCGGCAGATAACCCCAGCAGGATGCCGAAGGCCAGCAGTCTGGTTCCTGTTGAGCCTGCACCCAACCCAAGCTTTTCAATCAAAGGGTTGAGCAGATAACTATTAAATGGAATGTGCAGCACCTGCGAGAGGATGAAGGTCAGCGCCCCTGCGCCAAAGAGTCCCCAACCAATCTTGAAGTGCCGGGTAAACCAGGCACCCAACAGCAGGGGCAGCAGAATGATCAGCAAGGAGCTCAAAGCTGGGAAGAAAGCCTCGGGCACACCAGAGATTATCGCGGTGAAATAGATCGCGGCGAGCGCCAGGATTGTGAATAAAATCGGTCGAAAATGCTTCATAGTTCTCCTAATCATGTTTCACGTGAAACATTAATCGTTCAGGATCGGTTGTAGTGGGTAATTTCCGCATGTTTCACGTGAAACATGCGGAATGTTTAACAGGGAGGCTCTGGTGTGGCCTTTTGATCTTCAGAGCAGTCCCTGGGGCAAAAAATTTAGGGGGATTATCTGCGCCTGGCGATAATTGCGACCAGCATGATCACAAAGATCAGCCCGATAATGCTCACATTGGTAATGGCGATTGTGGGGAACACCTGACCGGTTTCGCTGCTGCCTCCTGGTCCGAAGAACAGCAAACCGGCACCAAGGGCGGCCGCGGTAGCCAATCCGATCAAGACCATCACCAATGAGCGGTTAGCTCCGCCAAAGTGGGAGCGGTAGGGATCAATTCCCGGGGGCAGCATCCCGTCTCTGCTGCGCAGGTCTTTGCAGCGTTTGAAGCGCACCCGGCGGTCATCGAGCTTCTCAATCATTTCCCAGCCGGAAATTTCCTCTTCCTCGAGCAGCTGTTGGAAGGTCTGGGGGCGGCGGAAAGCACCGCTCTCAGAACGCACAATCTTGAACTCCCAATTGCTGTCCAGGTCATCTTTCGTGTAGCTGGTCATTTCTACCTCTTCTTTTTCGTCTCGCTGTCGCTGCAGGCTCCGCTGGCGGGCAGCGTGGGCAGCGGAAAATACTCCGTGGGGGAAGGACATCATCTTTCTCCGTTTAGCTTCTTGTCCCTCAGTTCATGAAGAGCATGTCGAGGACCTGCCCGAGGTCGTCGCGTCCCTCAAGCATTTTGAGGTTGTAGGACTCGGTGAATCCGCAGTTCAGGCAGGAGACAAAGGCATAGGTGTAGGTCTGGATCTCCATGAATCGCGAGATCCCGGTGCCGGCCATCGCCACCCGCTCGACATGCGCCCCGGAACTCTTGCACTTGGGGCATTTAAACTGCTGGGCGAGCATAAAGTCTAGCTGTTTTTTTGCGATTCTTTTACTCATCGATAGCACTCCTTAAGACAGCAGGGTGACCAGCAGAAAGATCAAACCGCCGGCCAAAGCAATCGCTCCCATGATCGTGAAGGCCAGGCCTGCATCGCTCATCCCAAAGGAGGTGCGGTATGGGTTGATATGCTGCGGCAAATTGAAATCGTTGCGCTTTGCAGCAGCAGGTCGTTTGAAGCGGATGCGGTTGTCGTCAAACTTTTCGACCATCACCCAGCCGGAGGCGGCCTCTTCGGAGACAACCTGATCGATCTTTTCGCGTTTGCTAAACGCCCCGGTGGAGGAGCGCATGATCTTAAACTCCCAGTCATTATCTAGTTCTTTATCGTTATATGGAGTCATTTCTTCCTCTTCTTGTTGTTTTTGTTTTGCTGCCTGGTGGGCAGCTGAACTGCCAGCATGAATTGCGGGATTCATCGTTTTCTCCCGGTCGTGAGTGAGGGGTTGGTCTCACCAACCCCTCACTCAATTGACCTATGCTTCCTCTTGTCCAATTTGACCATCAGCCTGGTTGGCCAGCGCCACCATCCCGCTGAGTCCGCCGAGGTTCATCGTATCTACTGCACTGCTGGGCACAATCACCATCGCACCCTTTTCCTTCAAACCTTCGAAGAGCATATTCATCGCTCTGAGATGTAGGGCGGTTGGGTTGCTGATGTATGCCTTGGAGGCTTCGGAAAATGAATCGGCGATCTGCATCTCGGACTCGCCGAGGATCACGCGGGCCTGGCGCTCGCGTTCTGCCTGCGCCTGACGGGACATGGTGTCTTCCAATTCTTGCGGGATGACGATGTCACGGATTTCGACAGACTGCACACTGATGCCCCAGGGGGTGGTGCGCTGGTCAATGATCCGCTGTAATTCTTCATCCATCTTGGCGCGTCCGACGAGGATGTCGGCCAGGTCCAGCGCGCCAATGACTTCACGTAGGGCGGTCTGAGACGCCCAGGTGATCGCCGCCCGGTAGTCTTCAACTTCAAGGGCGGCCTTTTCAGCATCCCAGACGACCCAGAAAAGTACGGCGTCAACATCGACCGGGACGGTGTCTTTGGTCAGCGTTTTCTCAGCACTGAAGGGTGAAACCATCACGCGGTGGTCGATCCAATCTGCTACGCTGTCGACGATCGGAATCTGCCAGAACACGCCAGGACCGTACAGCCCGCGCATTTTGCCGAGGCGCAGCACCACGGCCTTTTCCCATTGGTTGGCCATTTTCAGGGCGAATAGGAAATAGATTGCCAGGAAGGTGCTGAGTATGCCGACAGTTACGATTGCCCATGCGCTGACGTCTTCAAGCGCCATCCAAACTACGGCAATCGAACCGGCGGTCAGTAATACCAGGAAAATCGTCAGGGCAGGACCATTGACCCGTATCTTATTCTGAGGATAAGGGGTGATCCGGGCCTGTAGCATCGGGTTGAAACTTCTTGAGTTCATCATCTGTTTCTCCTAAAATAATGATTGATTTATAGATTTTCATCCAGCGCGGGGGGTTCCTTCTCATCACGCCAGATTTGTAGTTTTTCTTCAAATACTGCACTCACATCATCCGGTGAAAAATCCAGGCTGTGAGCCTCATTGAGGTACACGTGGGTCAGCCGGGCAAGACTCCTGCGGCGCAGCTCTCGGCTTTTTTCTTCCGAAGGCGGCTCTAGAATGAAAGTGCCGCGTCCGTGCTGGGTGGAGATGATGCTCTCTTCATCCAGCAAGCGGTAAGAGCGGGCCACGGTGTTAAAATTGACCCGCAGGTCGGCGGCTAGCTGGCGCACGGTGGGGAGTTGATCTCCGGGTTGCAGATCACCGGTGGCGATCATATGCTTGATTTGCTCCATCAGCTGAATGTAGATGGGTACATGGTCACGAAAATTTATTTGTATATCCATCAACGCTCCTTCCTACCAAACTAATTGTATCTTTGTACTTATTGTATAATTGTATGATTGTCTGAATTGTATACGATTCTTGGTCTAGTGTCAAGGG
>JBDLJU010000118.1:0-9611 GCA_039714215.1 Chloroflexota bacterium
TCCTGGCTGCGGCGGTAGTTGACCACCACACTGGCGCCAGCCTGGGCAAAACGGCGGGCGATCCCGCCGCCCAGACCGCGGCCGCCGCCGGTGACAATCACAACTTTTCCACTGAAGTCGAGCAAGCTATCGGGTGTGGGGATTTGCATGGCGGTCTCCTTCAAGGCGCGGCTTAAACCCGGGTGAGGGCATGGATCAGGGCTGCCTGATCGGGAAATTCTTCCAGCAGGTGATCACGCTGGCCAAGAATGAAATCTTCGTCGGTGTACCCGGGCGCCATGGTGGTGCCCAGCAGGGCATACTCCCCACCGGGGAGCAGGCGGGAACCCTGCCACACATCCCGCGGGACGACATGCTGAACGGACTGCTGGTTGAGCACATCTCGGCCGAGGACAACCCGGCGGCTGTCCCCACCGGGGAAGAGCAGCAGGGTCTCGACCGGGTCCCCGAGATAGAAATGGAAGACCTCGGCGGTGGGGAGTTTATGGATCGCAGAAAAACCATCTTCTGCAGGTGTGATCAGGTAGTAGATTGCGGTACTGAAGGGCTTCTCCCCCGGATAACGATCGGGGAGCGCTCCAGCAGGGATTTTTTGGGCTGCCTGGTAAGTCTGGCAGAAAAAGCCCCCTTCTCCGGGAAGTTCCTCCAGTCCAAAATGGGCAATCAATTGGGCGGCTGTTGGCCGGGGCACAGGTTATTCGTCCTCGCTTTTCTTTTTCTTGATCTCGCGGGCCTGCTGCTGGATGTCCTTAAAGTAATCCGACTCGACCACATCGGCGACTTCCTTAGATTTGCGGACTTCATTGATCTCGATGCGCAGCTGGGAAATGGTCTCCTTGAGGGTCGCCTCACGGTGATAGACCTGGGAAGCCATGCGCTTGAACACGTTGGCGAGGGTGTACATCTCATCGTTGGGGCTGCGTTTCAGCAGCGGGTCAAGCACGCTGAGGTCAGGATCTTCCTGCTCAACTTTTTGCGCGGCGGCAGTTACCTGGTGGATCGGGGTGACAATCCCGCGGGCAAGCAGCCAGACGATCGGCACGGAAACAACACCGCCGAGCACCAGGACGATCACAATATTGACCATCAAGGCCTGCACCTCTCCCTGGATGGTGGCGCCGACCTGAGTGGCGGCGGAATGGAAGGCGTTGACTTCAGCGGCAATCCCGATCCAGCCGAAGCCGCCGGGAGCAGGATACTCAGCGCTGAAATAGGGGATTGGGGCATAGGCAACGAATTTTTCCTTTTCCTGCCAGATGTAGAAGATCGAGCCGGGATCGCCTTCCATGGCCACAGCGTGGATCCCAGCGAGGTTTTCGTCGATGAATCCAAGCAGGTCGAGACGGATCGGGTGAGTACCAATATGCTCCACGCTGGTGACGTAGGGGAGCTGTTCGCCGTCGGTGCCCAGCCCGATCAGGTAGAACTGGTTGGGGTGAGCGATCGTGTTGGCCCGGTTATCGATCAGGTAGGCGTAGCTGCCGGTGCTGGTATCCGGGGCGGCGGCAAAGCGCTCGCCGTTAGGAACAATATGGGAGGAGAACTCGATTAAATGACGGACATCGAGGGCGAGGACCACCACGCCGCTCAGCTGGCCAGCCTGATAAACCGGCATTGCAAAACGGATGACACCCTGGTAGCGTTCGCCGGAATCATACGCCTCTCGGGTGAGGAAATTGGCAGTCACCCGGCCGGTATAGAGCTCCCCGGGGGGCAGTGCGAGCGCTTCTTGATAATATGTTTCATTGGGGTACAAGGTCCCCCCAGGATCAGTCAGGTTATTCAACTCGCTGGTGGCAGCAATTTCTCCTTCAGAAATTTTTACGATTTCCTGGCCCTCCAGATCGATGTAGGTCAGCTGGCGATACAAGGGGACAATTTCCCGGTACTCGCCGCCTTCAGCAATACCCCACAGCTCCCCCACATGGGAGTCTGAGAAAGCAAGATAGGCCTGATTGTTTGGGGTGATCAAGGCGAATGTGCGCAGGTCAGCCTCACGTTCGGTGAGAAAACCGGCAATCGAAGCCGCGGTTTCCACCGCTCGCAGTTCAAGCGCTTCTTGAGATTTTTCGATCAATGCCGCCCGGCTGAGGGCGGTAGAAGTGTCGCCTGCTTGCAACCCGCTGCGCACTGCCATCCACCCAAGGAGCATGGCGGGGAACAAGGCAGTCACCAGCAGGACAAGGAGCACTTTTCGGAAAATTGCTGAACGGAAATATTTGAACATTGGAGCCTCTCAATGATTTTGGGCAGAAATGCCCCGTTATATGGATGAATTTCGTTATTTCATTATACATGAACGTGTGGGAGAAGCAGAAATGCAGGCCTGTTTAAAATAGCGCTGTAGATCAACATCTTTTGATTGAAAATATCAGAAAAGCATCATTTTTTAACAGTTCTTGATGCAAAAGGGGTGCTCGCAATTAACTAAAGTTAATTACATCTGTATCAGTTTGTGATAATTTTTACATACAGGAGGGAAGTTCCCTCCTGTACCTGTGTTCCCTACACAAAGGAGATAGATCGCATGGAGAAAAACCGTAAAAAGAAGAGGATTTCTATACTGGTTCTAACCGCCCTCCTGGTGCTTTTGCTCACTATCACGGCTTGTCAATCAGAACCCAACGAGCCAGAAGTAGTCGCAGATGCCCCTGAGGCCGAAGAGGTGGAGGAAGCCCCTGCGCCAACCCCAGAACCAGAACCAATCCCAGACCAGTCAATGTACCTGGCTGATTGGGAAGCAGGCCCCCACTCAACGTACGACCTGGGTCATGGGCCAAACACCTGGTGCGCCCGCTGCCACTCCCCGCAAAACTGGGATCCAGAGGCATTCCAGGGTCCACCGCCAGACTGCTTTTCATGCAAATTCGATCACGAAGATGAGCCCCGGATTGCCCCCGGAAACGCCCTGATCCTTGAAGATGAGTGGGTTTCAATCACCTGCAACCAGTGCCATCAAGTCGACGAGAACGGGACAGCGGGCGAAGTTGCCTGGCTGAACCCAATCAGCATGGAGTATGTAGAAGTAAAAACCACTACGGAATTGTGTGAAAAATGCCATGTGACCACCAACGGGAATGCATTTGGCTCCGGCGTGGATCACAAGATCACATTAGGCGGCAGCGCCCACCTGAACTATGGCGGTTTCATCAATGAAGTAACTCCTCCGCAGTACTGCACGGACTGCCACGATTCTCACACCGCAGAACCAACATACTGCTCTGGCTGCCATGATGTAACCACATCAGAGACTCACGCCGCGGTTAACTTTATGCTTGAAACAGTAAGCTGCATGGCCTGCCACGATGCTTCCGGGCTTGATGTCGGACCTAACCCAGATGACGAAACAGCGAAATGGACAACCACGCTCACCGAAATGGGACGCAGTGGTCCATCCACATCGGCAGTAATCTCGCACAGCATTGTACATGAAGTGCTTTGCGACCGCTGCCACTTCGAAGGTAATACCTGGGAATTGATGGTACTGACCGAGGACGGAGAAGTACCAGAAGTAGAAGAACCTGGCACATAAACCTCTGAAGAAGATGTCCCCTTCATTAATGAAGGCAACCAACATTACAAAATATTTACTCTCAAGACAATGTAGGTGAACCGAGAGGATTTGGTGGGGTGGGCACGTTTCCCACCCCACCAAATTACAGTTCAACAGGACTTACAATGAAAACCACAAAGTTGATTACACTACTTATCGCAATTGGGCTGCTGGCCATGGTGATAACCGGCTGCGCTCAAAACAATACAACTACAAATCAAGGGCAGGGACAGTCCAATCCTGCCAATTCTAATGAAAATCAGCCGGCTGGGACCTCCGGGGACCAAGAGCAAGATGATGGTCCTCCAGACATGGCCGCGATTGAACGCGCCTGGCAGAACAGCGCACATGCTGCCACATTCTTAGTTGACGACAACGGACAGAACAACAGCTGCGCGCAATGCCACGCCCCAATCAACTGGAAGCCGTCGATGGACACGATTCCAGAAAGCTGCTTTACCTGTAAGTTTGAACTTGAAGACCCGCCGCCATATATTGCAGAAGCAGATTGGGAAAACATACCCTGCAAGGTATGTCATGAGCTCAACAAGCGGGATGAAGTTCAACCAGAATATAAATGGCTGGCGATTGCGCCGATTGATGAATATGCCTCAGTTGACTCAACCACCGAGCTGTGCCAAAAGTGCCATACGGCTGAAGAACCTATGGAAGGGCATGTCTGGGTGAGCATTGAAGGCCTACACCAGGATCAAACCTGCACAGACTGCCACAATGCACATGACGACACCGCGAGCTGCATTACCTGCCATAATGAATTAGATTTTTCCGCTTCCGAGACTGCAGGTCATGACCCAGATCATGAAAACATTTCCTGCATTATCTGCCACGATGGCAGCGGTCTCGCAGCAAGCTTGAATACAGACACTAATCTCTGGGAGCTTTTGAGCGAAACCCCGGATGGGATCATGGTGATTTCCAATACGCACAATATTGCCCTTGAGGCCCAATGCTCAAGCTGTCACTATGCAAACAATCCCTGGGAATTATCCGTTCAACCATAAATAACTGATCTCTCAACAAAACAGTTTGCACAACAAAATAAGGAGTACACTCATGAAATCAGGAAAAGGCTTAAAAATCACAGCAATCATCTTCATGGCAATGACTGCGGCGATGAATTTGTTGGGTGGGGCAGGCACGGTTTGCGCTGCCTTCCTGACGAAGAAATTTCCCCCGATGTGGGATTTGTTAGACTACCAGTGGCTCTACCAACCCTTGATGATCCTCACGATCATCACCGGGATTGCAGGCATCTGGATCACCGTCAAACTGGTACGCGGCGGAGAAAAAGTTTACCGCAACGCGTTGATCATCCTGGTAGTCGGATCCGTTTTTGGGCTGACCCAATATGTCGCCTCCCAGTTGATTCGAGGTGCATCGGCACCGGCGAATGTTAAATTCTACGTCAATTTTGTGACCCTGCTGATCTTCCTGGCACTGAGACTGCCCGGGATCAAAGAAAAAGTAGATTTCACAACTTCATCCAGCTCCAAGGGCACCACCGGCGGCCTGGCGGCTTTCGTGGCCGGCATCATCATTCTGAGTACCTTCATCTGGGCAGCACCATCTCACATGTATATGGGTGACAACTGGCTGATGGTCTTGGAACTGCCGCTGATGATCAGCGGTACAGCACTCACCGTTGGCGGCCTGGTCGCCTTCATCTCAGGGTTGGTCTCCTCCATGAAAGATACTGGAGCTGTTCCAGCAGCTGTTGGAGCATCAGGAGATTAGACCAGATCGCTCGATACCAAGGAACAACTTCAAGGTGCTGCAAAAAAATGCAGCACCTTTTTTCGATCAAACTAAGTTCGATTTATTAATATTGAATGACAAGCCATTCAATATTATTTGATTTAAGCAAGGCTTTGACTTGAGAATAGCTGGGAACAAACACCAAGCTGTTCTTCGGTTTCCTAAATATAATTGATCCAGTCCGAGAGACCTTCATTGAAATTAAAATAAAAAGTTTGGGCAAGCCCAAACTTTTTATCAAACCGAACTTCGTTCGGTCAACCACAGTGCCGCTGAATAATCAGCGGCACTGTGTCAAGGAAAGTGAGAAGTAGAAAATTTTTAAGTAATATCCAGGTGCATGCTAGTTACTATCAGCAGCGCAGCGGAACCCGATACTTGGACTGAAGTAATAGGGAGAAACGTTGCCTGTCACCCAAATGCGGAGATCATACCCAGCGTAGGCTTTACTGCCCCCATGCAGGTAGCGGTAGTGCTCGTACTTATGCACAGAGCCGGACCACTCTTCAACATTGCCGGCCACATCGTAAAGGCCAAATGGGCTGGGAGAATCAATCGTCGGGTAACCATCATAGCTATCACCGTTGTAGAAACCAACTGGGGTGGTATCCCCAATCCGTCCATGGTACAGCTCAAATGGATCTTTGCTGGAATAAAAGTTTGCATTTTCTTCAGAGATTTCATTGCCCCAGGGAAAAGCCAGGCCGTCAGTGCCTCTGGCAGCTTTCTCCCACTCATGGTCTGTGGGCAGCCTGCCGCCCTGGTACTCGCAGTATGCTTCTGCACCAAACCAGGTCACATTTGTCACCGGGTGGTTTTCATAGCCCTCACGGACAACAAACTGGTCACCAACTAAACTCACCCGCAGACCTTCAGCCTCCAGGGGGTAATGTGCCCAATCACCAGCGGCAATCTCAAATTCATGCCGGTAAGCGTTGAACTCATCACCGTGGTAATAGCCGACAATCTCATTATCCACAATTTTTATGGTCCCTGCAGTCAGGGCTTCATTCAGATAATCTGCGAACTGCTGGTTGGTCACCTCGGTAATCATGATTTGATAATCATAATCAATCAGAACTTCATGATCAAACTGCCCGTAAAGAAATTCTCCAGCCGGGACGAGCGCCCACGCTTCTGGATCAACCCCGGGATCAACGATCAAGGCCGGGCCTTGGTCAACCGGATAAGATCCGCAAGCGCTCAGAAGTCCTAAAATCAGCAGTAGAAATGCTACTCGCGTCAGTGTTTTCATTATTTTGCCTCCTGCTGTTCTTCAATTAATTCATTCTCCCAGTGTCCCTTCTTCTTGAACAAATCTACCAGCCGCCAGATCATAAACCCAGCAAGGGCGATCAGTAAAGTAGCCAAACCAATTTCTACACACAGCATCAAGGTGTCGACCAGGGCCTGCTGGGCATATTCTGAAATGAATAATCGTTTGAGGAAGAACACGACTGCTGCCCCGAAAGCCAGGTCTGAGGAGATTATCACAATCCAGCCAAACCACTTACGGGCTTTCCCCTTGAGGCCCATCATGTCGGCGAAATAGAACAACAAGATCGTGGCGGTGATTGCTGCGAGCACATGCCAGTGCCCAGACAGCTCAATCCGCTCTTCTCTCGAAGGCCACTCCCGGATAATCTCTTCTAATTTGATCGCAAAGAAGATGCCCACAAACGATGTGGTGAAGTTCATGAACAGCATCTGCCAGGTAGCGCCAAACTTGAGGGGATCATGGAACAATGCTTTAAACTTTTGACCAAAGGTAGCTTTCTCGATCCCCTGTTCTGCAATCCGATCTTTGATCAACGTGCTCCAGTTGTAGATCAAGAGGAGCAGACCGGCCAAGAGGATCAATGTTGAGCCGCCATAGATGATTGTGTGCGCAAGGAACTGATACGGCACCACCATCCAGACACCCAGGGTAATAATAATTGTGCCAACGATCATCATCGGCATCGCAATTTTATGCAGCACACCTTTGAAATCAATCCATTTGCCAACAATCAAGGCGCAGGCGACTGCGATCAGGGTGAGCATGATATGGAGGTGTCCAATAATCGCGAGCATCAATGGGTCTTTCCCCGGTAAGCGGACGACGTTTTCCGCCAGGAAAGTCTCAAACCCGTTTCCGGTGAATGAAGCTGGGACAGCGCCAAACAGCGCCGATCCTAAGGTGGCTACTGCCATCACAAAGAAAGCGGTCAGCTCAAGATCAATCCCTTTCTTGGTATGAGAATACTCGCCCTTCTCGATCCGGTATTCTTTGTGTCCCGGCCATAAAGCCACCGCCAGTAATAAACCGGCAAAGAACATCAAAGAGTCACCAAAAATGAACACCCCGTGCCAGACCCAGTTATGCCCAAAGTAAGCAAAGAGCAAGCCAAAAATCAGGGCAGTCAGATACCCCACGGTGATCGTCCCATTGATCATCGTCCGGAAATAGCTCTTCATCTTATCTTTGTAGAGTCCAGTGATGAAGTAAACCTCCACGGCAACCACCGCGTTGGCGATCGTATGATAGAGGATCACAATCCGGCCTTCCCGTTCAGCTGGGATCATCACCATGCCGAAGGTCTTAATGATCCAGGCGCTGACTCCCCACTCTACCATTGGCCCTGAAAGCATGCCAAAAAGTCCTGCAACCAAAGAGATGGCCGCGATGCCAGTTAGAGCCAGGCCTTTGGTGGATGAAAAGAGGTATGTAAGTCGTTTTTTGATTCCTTCCATGTAAAGTCTCCTATGATTATTTTTCTTAAAACCACAAAGGTAAAAACGTTGTGAATATCTTCACTTATTTTTATCACGGAAAACTCATATTGTATTTGACTTATGTTAAATTAAATATTGCCAACTGTTCCCCAACTGTAAAAATTAATTAATCAATTACTGAGGATTCATCTCTATTTAACAGGTGTACACAGGCCAGCCTGGCCATTTCATCGGGGTTTTTTACCGAGATGATATGCCGGTCAGATTCGATCAAATCCAGCTCTCGAAATTCACCTAAGATTCGGCTGATGACCACCGAGTTGGATGCCACATGCGCAGCCAGCTGCTGAATGGTGTTCTCATGTCGATCAATTTCAATAGTTCCTTGCTTGCTTTTATCCAGCAAGATAATTGCCAGCCGTTCCCGCACCGGGCGAAAAGAAAGGTCCGCATATTTTGCGATTAGCTTCCGATTCCGCCTGGCAAGTACCGGCAGCAGCCCCAGGCCAAGTTCGGGAAATCGCTCCAACCCCTCATTAAAGGTTTGGGAATCCGCTCTCCAGATCAAACTATTCTTGTATGCAAGGGCAGTCACAGGATTGGGTAAAGAATCAATTGCTGGAACCTCATTAAACATGATCACCGGCTTGATCACCGCGATGATATCTTCCTGTCCCTCTCTGCCGAGCTTATATAAATGGACTTCACCGCGGAGAAGGACACACAAACCGAACGGTGGCGCTTCTTCATGAAAAATAGTGTTCCCTGCAGGGATGCGGAGAATCTCTCCAGACCGGAGAATAGTAGTAATATCTCGCGTTGAGAGATTTTTAAAATACTCAACTTTTTTCATCCGGTTGATCAGGGAATTCTCGTTATCCATTGTATCCTTTTATGCTGAGAGTAGAGGAGCGTACCCTCTATTATAAACTGCTTTCCATCCAAAAAAACACTGATCAACCCAAAATTAAAATAATTTAGAAATACTGACCTGACGACACAAAGCATCACCGGGAGATTACTCCGATGCACGATCAATTCGATGCTTCGTTTCGATAAAAAAAGAACACCCGGAAAGGGCGTTCTCCAGGATTAAGATAAAACTAAATCAGTCAGCAGAGGCTGCTTCGACAGCGCCGCGGATATACTGTTTCCCCTCTTCTTCTACATGCATTACAGCGGGGATCATCAAGCCAACGACACCCATCAAAATGGTTACCGTCCCACTGACAAGATAAGGGAATTGAATTCCGAAAGTATCTGCCATTGGCCCGGCAACCAGCAAACCGAGGGGGGCCATGGCAGATGCGCCAGCGCCAAGCAAACCCATTACCCGTCCCTGCATTTCCGGTGCAATCGAGCTTTGCATGATCGCGCCAATACCTCCATTGGTTAATGGGAGCGTGAGGCCAGCCAGGACACCAAATGCCAGTGCGATGTAGAAAGCGTTGGCGGGGAGTAAACCTAAAGCCAGAAAACCTGCGCCCACCCCAAACAGACCGATCATACTGGTAATTATTTTCTTCTTAAAACCGCCCCAGACACCGAGCAACAAACTGCCGCCAAT
>JBDLJU010000119.1:0-9514 GCA_039714215.1 Chloroflexota bacterium
TTTGCTACCGGAATTGGGCTCCTTCTCACGCAGGCTATTGTTCGCCCACTTGCCTATCTTAACAGGACAGCCTCGTTAATTACTGAAGGAGATTTCTCATCACGAGTTGATATTATTTCTCAAGATGAGATCGGCTCACTCGGTAACACCTTCAATATGATGGCTATCCAGCTGCAAAACCTGATTGTTAACCTTGAATCCCAGGTTTCTGACCGCACCAAAGAACTGCAAAATCAGACCATTCAGCTGCGGACAACTGCTGAAATCGCTCGTGACGCCACATCCGAAGAGGAACTCAATTTCCTTCTCGAACGAGCTACCTACCTGCTTTACGACCGATTTGCCTTTTATCATGTCGGGATTTACTTGATCGACGGGCGCGGCCAATATGCGATTCTCTCATCCAGCCAGGACCCACAAGGGCTGCAGTTGATCAGTAATGAGCATAAATACCTGATCGATTTGGAAAGTAGTGTAGGGCGTGCAGTTTCGACCGGTATTCCGCAGGTGTCCAACATTGAACATGGCAGTGGTGTGCATCAACACCCGCTGCTGCCTGATACGCAGGCCCAGCTTTCATTACCGCTGCAGGTCGCTGGGAAAACCCTCGGCGTGATCGACATTCACAGCACCAACCCAAGAGACTTCTCTGAAGAAGAGGTTGGAATTTTCAGCACTTTTTCTGATCAGATCGCCATCGCCATTCAGAGGACTGAATTTAGTCATGAAATTCAGCAAACCCTGGACGAGCTTGAATCTGCTTACGGGCAGTTCACACAAGAATCCTGGCGCCGCTTTATTCAAGGTAAACGGGATCAATTCTCCGGGTACCGCTTCAGGCAGCTTTCGGTGGAACCGCTGGAAAGCCAGCCGAGTGAGGTCGTCCAAGCCTGGGAAGCAGGTGAAGTAATTTCACTGACCCACGCTGAAGACGGCACAAGCATTATGGCAATCCCGATGAAGGTTCGTGGTGAGGTAATCGGGGTGCTCGATTTGGAATTTGAGACAGATCTTATCCCCCCCGACACGCAAAACCTGATGACCGAAATTGCTGATCGTCTCAGCCTGGTTTTAGAAAACGCCCGTCTGATTGCGAGCGCTCAGGAGCAGGTTGAGCGGCAGCAGTTAGCAGCCCACCTCACCAACCGGATCAGCCAATCACTCGACCTCGACACAGTTCTGCGGACGGCGACCCAGGAAATCGGTGAGACCTTAGGTTTGGCTGAAGTCGAAGTCCGATTAGGTTCGATGGATCTCGGCTTCCAAATGAGCGACAACGGGGATGGGATTCCGGAAGAATCTCCCTCCCAGCCCCCCCCGCCAATCAACCCCGGCCCGGTGGACTCAGGCATAAATGAGGATGACCATGAACCAATCCACTAGAAGATCCTACAAATATTTTATCCAGTTTCTGCTGATCGGATTCTTTGCAGGCTTGATCCCTCCGGTTTCATCAACAATTGTTGAAGCGCTCCGGAACGATATCAGTATTTCCTGCTTTTCTTGTTTGGTGGAATACAACCTGGGGTCATACCTGCTCCTGGTGATGGACTCCACACCACTCGTTGTTGGCGCCCTGGCCGGGCTGGTTGGTTTCCGGCAGGACCGTGTGGAAGAGCTAGCTCTCGAAACGGCAAACCAGCTCGAAGAACAGACCAGACTTAGACGTGCTTTTGAGGACCTGACCCTGGAACTGGAAGACCGGGTTGAAAATCGGACCAAATCGCTTGAGCTTCGTACCCGGTACCTTGAGGCAGCCGCGGACGTAGGACGCGCAGCGACTTCAATTTATCAACTGGAGGAACTGCTCCCTCAGGTGGTGAATTTTATTTCTCAGCGATTTGGGTTTTACCAGGTAGGTATTTTTATTATCGACAACACCGGCGAATTTGCCATAATGCAGGCCGCCAGCAGCGAAGGCGGACAAAGAATGCTCGCCCGAAACCACAGGCTAAAAGTAGGCGAGCAGGGTATCGTGGGTTACGTCTCCAGCACCGGGCAGGCTCGTATCGCCCTCGATGTTGGTGAGGATGCGGTCCACTTTGACAACCCAGAGCTGCCTGACACCCGTTCAGAAATGGCGCTACCGCTGTTCTACGGCGGCCGATTGGTTGGCGCTCTCGATGTGCAGAGCACCGAACAGAATGCCTTTTCAGAAGAAGATATCTCAGCACTTAGGGTGCTTGCTGACCAGGTGTCGATGGCAATTAACAACGCAACCCTGTTTGGTGAACTGCAGTCCAGCCTTGAGGTTGAGCGCAAATTATTTGGTGATATCAGCCTGGAAGCCTGGCATGAGATGATCCGCAAAGGTTCCAACCAGGGATATGTTTTCTCCCGTGGCCGGCAGCAAGTTTTCCCTGCTGAGAAATCCTGGCCGCCAGAAATGGTTGACGCCATGTTGAAAGAGGTAACTGTCAGCGCAATTACAGATCGAGCCCCGGTGATCGCCATCCCAATTAAAGTCAGTGATCAGGTCATCGGAGTAATCCGCCTTGGGAAAAACGCTGGTGATATGGATTGGACTGAAAATGAAATTGAGTTTATGGAAACGATCACCGACCGCTTCAGCCAGGCGTTGGAAGGGGCCCGGTTGTTCCAACAGACGCAGAAACAAGCAGCTCAGGAGCAAATCACATCTACAATTTCCTCCCAATTCCGTCAATCGCTCGACTTGGATTCAGTACTTAAAACTGCAGCAAAAGAGCTCAGTGAAGCATTTAATGCAAATGAAGTAATAATTAGGATGACGTCCGATGACTGAAGAAACCAATCCAATCACGAACCAATCTCCAATAACCCCGCCGCCTCAGCGTAACACGATCATGCAGATCAGGCGGTGGCTTAAACCGCCGGTCTTCCCCGATGATGCGGAAAAGACCAGACGCGCAATGATGGTTAATTCCATCTTGATTGCCGCACTCTTCTTGGGAATTCTTTTCGCGATTTCCATTCCATGGAGTGCAGGTTCATGGCTGCAAGGATTGGCGATTGTTGCTATGGTAATCGCGGTAGTGAGCGTTGGTTTAATTACCCTGCGAAGGGGAAATGTTGCCTCTTCAATTACATTGTTAGTTACCTTCGGCTGGCTGTTAACCGCCGGTGTGTCTATTTTTTATGGCGGTCTCAGTGGACCAATTTTCCCAAATTTCGCGATCGTAATCCTCATTGCAGGGTTACTCCTGGGTTATCGACCAGCAGCGGTGTTTGCCGTCAGTTCGATCTTATACGGTAGTTTATTATTTTATTTGGAAACCCTCGGCATCCTGGAACAACTCCAGGTCTCCCCGCTCACATTTTTTACGAGGAATGCTTTCATCTTCATTGCCATCAGCTTTATTGCTTTCCTAACCAATAACACGATCTTTGCTGCGCTCCGGCGTGCAGATTCTTCCGAAAAAGAGCTTAAATTTGACAATCAAGGATTGCTTGAAGTCCAGGCAAACCTGCAAGCCGAAAATGAAAAGGTTCTTCACCAGCTTGAACGCCGTAACCACTTCCATGAGCTGGCATCTCAAATTGCCCATGTGACCGTTTCAACCAACAACCTGCAAGATATGATCGACCAATTTACTCACTTGATCGCAGATAGATTTAATTATTATCAGGTAGGCCTCTTCCTTATTGGAGATGATGCTGAATGGGCAATCCTGCAATCTGCCTCCAGTGAAGGCGGGCGAGAAATGATTGCCAGAAACCACCGCCTGGGAGTTGGGAAACAGGGTATTGTGGGTTTTGTTACCGGGATTGGCCAACCCCGCATCACCCAGGACATCGACCTCGACCGAATCCACTCTGTGACCCCGGAGTTACCTGAAACCCGCTCTGAAATGGCCCTGCCCCTCAAAGTAAGGGGCGAGATCATCGGCGCTTTGGATATTCAAGACAGCATTCCAAATGCCTTCCTTGATGAGGATATCTCCGCCCTCCAGACACTTGCAGATCAAATTTGTTTAGCGATTGAAAACCTACGTCTTGCCCAACAAGCAGCAAATCAGGAAGACAGGCAGCAAGGATATGGAGAGATCAGCCAGCGGACTTGGGCTGAAGCAAAACGTCAAAGAGCCGTGACCGCTTACAAGTATGCTGATGGCGCGATTAATCCGATCAATGATCCGAATGAAACCATTTTTGCAGAAAACAAACTCGAAGTTCCGATCATCGTTCGTGGGAACCATATTGGTTCGATCGAAATTGCCAGGGGAGGCTTTGCAGATGAGTGGACTGAGGATGAAGAGATGGTTCTCAGCACTCTCTCTGATCAGCTAGGGATTGCATTGGACAGTGCGCGTTTGTTCAATGAGACCCAGCTTCGAGCTTCAACAGAAAAGATTATTGGTGACATCAACTCAGAAATTTGGGAGTCTCTCGAAATTAACTCAATCCTTCGAACCACTGTTGAGAAATTACAGCAAAGCTTAGACCTCCCAGAAGTTTCCATCAAAATGACCAATCCATCTGCTGCCCAAGATTTACCAAACAACGGCAACCCTCTAGACGCCAGCGAGAGCAACTAATCCGAGGCTACTATGACTGAAGATACCAGATCACCACAAATTGTTGAGACAAGCCAAACCCCGGCGGGACTCAACCAGGCGGAACCAAGAAGTCCGCGCAACCTCCGAACGGTTTATTCCATCTCTGCGATAATGCTGATTATTGCGGTGATTAATTCGGTTGTTGAATTCCTGAATTTTGGCGCATGGCAAATTTTAGGAGACGCCAGTTTCGTGCTGCTTGCCCTTATTGTGCTCGGTTTGAGCTTCAGAAATTACCAAAGAGGAAAAACTGATACTGCAAACAACCTGATCCCGATTGTAATCTTGCTCGCCTACGCACCCGGAGAGCTGTTTTTAGAGGGTGTTACCTTCTACAACACACTTACCGGAATGCTGTTGTTCGGCTTAGGTTGGATGATCTTCCGACCAAAAAATTCGGGTTACTGGATGATCGCCGGAGGATTCCTTCTGGCCTTCGAGTTAATCTTTTCTTTCGTAACCCTTTTCCCAAGATTCAATATCAATGTATCGCCATCATGGCCCACCTCCCTTCCAATATTAAGTGGTGTACTGGCGGTCTTGTTCATTGCGCAGTTGCTTTCAACAATCCGCCTCAGGACAATTCAGGCCCGTATGTTGGTCAGCCTGATCGGCCTGGCAATGATTCCTGCAATCGTTGTTGGTGTGGTCACCGCCGTGCTTGGTTTCCAGGGAAGTATCGACCAGATTGGTAAGAACCTGGAAGCTAGTTCAGCACTGAAAACACAGAAAATAGAAGCCTGGATTACCCAGGCGGCCAACGAATTAAACTTACTCCAGCAAAATTCTCAATTCGTCAGCAACGCCAGCTTGCTTCCCCTCTATCCCAATTTGACTTACTACGGCAATGAAATTTCCGATTCACTGACTGATGTGGTTGAAAGCTCTGGCAACTTTACGAACCTCTACTTGATTGGACCTGAAGGAGATGTAATTTTCTCCCATGTCCGTGAGCTATACGGCACCGATTTAACTACCTCTGAGCTGTTCATCCAGGGTTGGGAGCAGGTTTACATCATGCCTCCAATCTATGACCCAGAAACCGACCAAATCACCATCCAGATTGCCCGCCCCCTTTCCATTACCGAAGGTAACGTCGTTGCAGTTTTAGTTGGCAACCTCAATATTGATCGTCTTTTAGATATTGTCACCGATACAACAAACCTTGGAGAAACTGGGGAAACATTTATTCTGAGCGATAGCTCCTTGCTGCTCACCCCGCTGCGCTTCTCCGACAGCTACAAGCCGGGCGAGGACACCCTCGACATTCGTGCTGCTGGTCTGACACTTGATCAAAGCTCAATGCAGTATTCGAACTACCGCAACCAGACAGTAATCGGTTCGCGGTCCGAGCTTCCTCAAATTGGTGCAGCAATGTACATCGAACAAGAGCTCAGCGAGGCTTACTCATCGATCAACTTTGCCCTCACCCTGGACGCGATCATCACGATCATTGCCCTTGTTGTATCAATCTCATTTGCTGTAGTCTTGGCCAGGAATATCGCCACACCAATTCGGGAACTCTCAGAAACAGCCTCGCTGGTTTCTAGCGGAGAACTTGAATCGATCCGACCAATTGACCGTGAAGATGAAATTGGCGAGCTGAGCCGGTCGCTCAGTGAGATGACCGCTCAGATTATTCAAACCACTCAGAACCTCGAAAAGACGGTTGCTGAACGTACTGCGGTACTCGAGCGGCGTTCCAACTACCTGGAAACCTCCGCTGAGATCGGACAGGCGATCACCAACATCCGCAACCTGGAAGATTTGCTCAATACAGTTGCCCACCTGATCAGTGAAAGGTTTGGCTTCTACCATGTTGGTATTTTTATTATCGACTCTGCCAAGGAATTTGCTGAACTGCGAGCTGCCAATAGTGAGGGTGGCTGGCGCATGTTAGCACGTGAACACAAACTCAGGGTCGGTGAGCAGGGTATTGTCGGTTTTGTCACCGGGACTGGCAAATCTCGTATTCAACAGCAGGTCGCCGGCGGCGACTCGGTGTATTACGACAACCCAGACCTGCCCCTCACAAAATCAGAAATGGCACTCCCGCTGGCGATTGCAGGAGATATTCTCGGCGCATTGGATGTTCAGAGCGTTGAAGAAGAAGCCTTTTCTGAAGAGGATATCAATGTGCTCCAGGTGTTGGCAGATGAGGTCGCCGTTGCGATTAATAACACAATGCTCTTCCAACAGCTTCAGCAGAGTCTGGAAACAGAACGCCGCATCTTTGGTCAGATCACCCAAGAAGGCTGGAGCGCACTCCTCAATCAGCAGCAATCCAACCAGGGTTTCCGAGCAGATCAATCTGGTGTACAGGTCCTTTCGGAAGCAAGTTTCCTGGCCTCGGAGGGCTTGAGTGACCAGGTCACTACAATTGGAGCACTTGATCAGGAAAGCCAGGCATATCCCCTTTCAGTGCCGATCAAAGTCCGCGGTGGCTACACTGTTGCGATGATCGAAACCCATAAACCAGTCGCCTCGGGACAATGGACAGAAGAAGAAATCACAGTTCTCGAAGGCGTTGGAGAGCAGTTGGGGGTTGCTCTGGAAAATGCCAGGTTGTTTGAAGAAACCCAAAAATCTGCCCAGCGAGAGCGCATCGCTGCAGACCTCTCCGGCAAGATTTGGGCTTCCGCAGATATTGACACTATCTTGCAGACCGCCGTTAGAGAACTCGGCACCGCCCTCAACGCAAGCGAAGGATCAATCAGCTTGACGCTGCTTGATGAACTTGGCGAAACAGAAAACCCGATCGATCGAGCAGGTGAAGCATGAACCTAGAACTCACTCTTCCAATTTTCCATTTATTTACTGGTCTGATCATGGTGACCGCGGCTCTCTTTTCGTACCTATCGGACCGCAAGTCGACCGCCAATCGGCTTCTTGCAATTGTACTGATATTGATAAGCTTAACCAGTGTTGGAATCGGTTTCCAGTTAAACTCGCTGACCCCCGGTCAGGCGCTTCCCTGGGTATCCCTGGATATATTCGTGGTCAACGCCCTGGGTATCGCCACCCTAATAATCTCACTGCAATTGCTTATCCCAGAAGTCGGCAGCAAACCCATCATCCGCACGATTGCTTTAGCCATTGTCTTTGTACCCTTGATCTTACTTGTAATTGACCTTACTGGTGAAAGTGTGAACCTGGTTGGCACTCATTTCATTATCAATCTCAATGATTTTTATTCAAATTTTACACCAGGTTATTCAAA
Source organism: Chloroflexota bacterium (assembly GCA_039714215.1). Lineage (GTDB taxonomy): Bacteria > Chloroflexota > Anaerolineae > Anaerolineales > UBA11579 > UBA11579. The sequence goes on from JBDLJU010000119.1 coordinate 7,759, forward strand.
AATCCGGGTAGCTGCTGATGGGGTTGTCCATAATGGATTATTCTGGCTCCGTAACATTCTATATATGGTCCTGATTTTCTACCCGCTTGTGTTTGTGATTTGGAGAGACCGGAAAGCCAATCCATTTAATCGCACAAATGCAATTATTTTGCTAAGCGGTACACTAATCTCAGCGGCTGTAAATACTGTTTTCTTAGATATCCTTCCTGAAACTGTTCCTGCGCTGATCTCAGCACTATCGTATGGAGTGATCCTTACCCTAATCTCCATCAGGAACTCACTGGCCATCTCATCAAAATGGAGAACTTTTGACTTTTTCCAAAACATTAACATGTTCAACAAATTCCTCCTGATCATGTTAGGCATTATTCTCCCTTCGGTCATTTTCCTCGGGTTCTCAATTTACAGCCTCCTCTTGAAAAACATGGTCAATGATTCTAACGCTTTCCTCAATGATTTCGCCAAATCCCAGGCTGCAATCACCGCGAATGAGTTAGACGATTTACTCCATAATTTAGAACACGCTGCTGAAGAGCGTTCTGTTCAGGATCTATTTTCAACAACGAATGTCAGCAACTCTGAACTACAAACATTGACCGGCCTGCTTCAACAAAGCTCCGGAATCCGATCCGTCCTCCTGATCGACAGCCGCGGGAGATTAATCACCTCGTCGGAATCAGCCGACTCTAATAACTATCCCAACACAAGTTGGTGGGAAGCTTTGAGTGAACAGCAGACCGCATATATTGGATCGCCAATCTGGGATGAGGAAGAGGTAAGCTACACCCTTCAAGTTGTATTCCCAGCCACAACTTCCAATGGAGAGTTCATTGGCGCAATTGAAACGAAATATTCACTGGATCAATTGCTGCTATCTTTCAATCATCAAACCAATACAGATTTGGTATATGCAATCAATGTTTCAAATCAGAACCTGGTCTTATCTGAAAACACCGAAAACTCAATTTTCCAACTTCCTGCATGGATGGCCACTAGCGTTGAACCCGCAAGAAATTGGAATGTAATATCGATTAATGATCAGTACGTTTTTACTGCCTCCCAACCTGTGATTACTGAAACACCAACCACCCCATTAGATTGGGAAATTTCTGCTTACCAGTCCCTCGATTCAGCCCTGGAAACCCTCTATACTTCCAGGAACGGATTGGTCTTGATATCAACTGGGATTTTCTTAATTACTGCGATTGCTTTTATTTTTGTAGCCAGGGGAATCTCCAATCCTCTCAGGAAGCTCACCGAAAGTGCAGAAACATTACTTGGCGGAAATTTCGAAATAGAAATTGAGGTTCTCGGCCAAGATGAGATTGGCACCCTGGCGAACACCCTTAACCAGATGGCTTCCGAATTAAGTGGAATGATTAACAGCCTGGAAGCTACCGTCGATAACCGCACCAAAGACCTTCAACGTCGAACCCTTCAAATGGAAACATCGGCCCAGGTCGCTCGTCAGGCAGCTGAGATTCGTGACCTGCAGTCGCTCTTGAACCAATCCGTCAATCTAATTTCTGAAAGATTTGATTATTACCATGCCGGTATCTTCCTGCTGGATAACGCCGGGAGATATGCTGTTCTCCAAGCAGCCAGTTCCCCCGGAGGTCAGCGGATGCTCGCCCGCGGTCACCGTTTGCAGGTCGGTAAGGTTGGTGTTGTGGGTTACACCGCTGGTTCCGGTCAGCCTAGAATCTCACAAGACGTGGGCGCAGACGTGGTCTATTATGACAACCCGGATATGCCC